>CAITEM010000240.1 GCA_903891395.1 uncultured Hyphomicrobiales bacterium
ACCTTCCTGGCGGCGGCCAGCGCGGCCAAGCCGAAGATCGCCGACTATCCGTTCACGACGCTGCATCCGCAGCTCGGCGTCGTGCGCGTCGACGAACGCGAATTCGTGCTGGCCGATCTGCCCGGCCTGATCGAAGGCGCGCATGAGGGCGTCGGTCTCGGCGACCGCTTCCTCGGCCACACCGAACGCTGCCGCGTCTTGCTGCATCTGATCGACGGCACCGGCGAAGACGCCGGCGCCGAGTACAAGACCGTGCGCACCGAACTCAAGGCCTACGGCCAAGGCCTCTCCGACAAGCCGGAAATTGTGGTGCTGACGAAGATCGATTCACTGACGCCGGAAGCGATCAAGGCGCAGACCGCAAAATTGAAGAAGGCCTGCAAAAAGACGCCGCTGCTGATGTCGTCGGCCTCGCGTCAGGGCGTCACCGAAGTGCTCCGCGCGCTGTGGACGTACATTTCAAAGGACCGCGTCGACGCCACCGCGCCCGGCGCGCTGGAAGAGGCCTGGCGGCCGTAGGCCGCCGGCCACAGCGTTCAGTTATTCAACAGCGGAAAGTCCTTGGCCGGCCGCCGTCCGGGCAGCGATTGCAGGAACGCGAAAATATCGGCGGCGTCGCTGTCCGACAAAACGTTGGCGGTATAGGCCGGCATGTCGTTCGGCGCGTCGCGCAGAAACGACACGAATGATTCGACCGGCATTTCCAGTTTGGCAATCGACGGCGTCGGGTAGTTCATGGCGCCGCCTTGCCCGGCGCGGCCGTGGCATTCGAAACATCCGACCGCAAGATAGACTTTCTTGCCTTTTGTGGGATCGCCCTGCGGGGCGGTCTGCGCCCGCGCCGCCACGGCAAAGCCGACTGCCACGCAGGCGGCCGCGATCACGGCAACCGTCGCGATTGAGCGGAGGTATTTGGTGTGATGTGTCATGCCCATGTCCTCAGCGTGGATCGGTGACGACGTCGATCAGCGCGGGCTGCCCGGATTTGACCACGGCAATCGCACGCTTGAGCGCAGGCCCCAGATCGTTCGGATCGATGATCGGCCCCTCGCCATGAACGCCGAAGCCGCGCGCCACGGTGGCGTAGTCGACGTTCGGGTCCTTGAGCGTGGTGCCGATGTCGGTGTTGGTAATGCCGCGGCCGTGGCGCGCCGCCATGGCCTGCAGATACATGTACTCCTGATGATAGGCGCGGTTGTTGTGGATGATGTAGAGCATCGGAATGCGGTGGTGCGCGGCGGTCCACAGCGTGCTCGGCACGAACATGAAATCGCCGTCGCCACCGAACGCGATGGACAGGCGGCCATGCCTTTTATTCGCCAGCGCGGCGCCGAGCGACGCCGGTAGATTGTAGCCGATGCCGGCGCCGCCCGAGACGCCGTTCCACTGATAGGGCTTTTCGAAATTCCACAGCCGGTGCGGCCAGGTCAGCCGGATCGTGGTGCCGACCATGGACCAATCCTCGTCCTTGATCTGGCCGTAGACTTCGGCGCACAGCCGCGCGGTCGTGATCGGGCTGGCGTCCCAGCCGATGGTCGCGTCCGATTTCGCCTGCTCGACGGCCGCGAGCTTGGCGGCGGCCAGTTTTTTCCCGCGCGCCGCGAAGGCCACTTTCTTGCCGTCGTCGAGCAGGCTCTTCACCTGCTCGATCAAGGTCGGCAGGCTCGCCTCGGCGTCGCCGCCGATGGTGAGATCGACTTCCTGGTATCGTCCCAAATCCTGATAATTGGACTTCATGTAAAGATCGCGGCTGCCGAGCGTCACGATCTTGGCGTTATTCTTGTAGCCGGGCCGCGACGTCCGCACGATGCGGTCGCTGAAATTGTTCAACGAGCCCCACAGTTCATTGACTTCCATCGCCACGATGACATCGGCCTGCCGGAGTATGCCGCGGCGGAACGACTGGTTGAGCGGATGCCGCGACGGGAAATTCATGCGGCCGGCATTGTCGATGACCGCGCACTGCAGCGTTTCGGCGAGTTCGATCAGCCGCGTCATGCCGGCGGGCGTGCGCGCCACGCGGTCGCACAGGATCACCGGGGTTTCCGCGTTGACCAGCATCTTCGCCAGTTCGGCCAGCGCCGCCGAATCGCCCTGTGGCGGAACAACCTTGGACAGCTTGGGGATTCGAAGCGTCTCGGCGTCGGTGATCGGGTTTTCCTGCAGCTCGGCGTCCAGCGACAGCATCACCGGCGCCATTGGCGGCGTCATCGACACCTTGTAAGCGCGCACGGCCGATTCAGCGAAGTGTTGAAGCGACGTCGGCTGGTCGTCCCATTTGACGAAGTCGCGCACGAGCGCGCCGGGATCGATCGCCGAGTGTACCCACTCGGCGCCCGGACCGCGTTTGTTCGCCTCGATGATGTTGCCGCCGATGACGATAACCGGCACGCGGTCGCACCAGGCATTGTACATCGCCATGGTGGCGTGCTGCAGGCCGACGACGCCGTGGCAGATCATCGCCATCGGCTTGCCTTCGATCTTGGCATAGCCCTGCGCCATATGAACCGCGATTTCCTCGTGCGGGCAGGTCAGAATCTCGGGCTTGGTGTTGCCGCCGTGATTGAGCACGGCTTCGTGCAGGCCGCGGAAACTCGACGCGCAATTCATCGCCAGATAATCGATGTCGAGCGTCTTGAGCACGTCGACCATGAAGTCGCCGCCGCTGGTCGACTGCGACACCGGATCTTTGCCCGGCGGCATCGTCTCGATGGCGGCGAGCCGCGGGCCGGGCGCGGCGGCCTTTGCATCAGGCCGCGGCGCCTCCGCGATGGACGGCGACGTCTTGGCGGCGACTGGCGTCGCCAAGGCGGCCGCGCCGGCAAGCGTTGCACCTTTTAGAAAATTGCGGCGGCCGGTGTCGGGCGAATTACTCCGCTTCGGCATGATAACCTCCCGGGAATACGGCGGATGCTTTAAACAGCTCCGCTCTGTCGTTATTTATGGCGCAAGTGTCGCGCCGCGTTTTTGACGCGTCAAGGCGGGGGTCGACGCGCCGAATGACAGCGCGTTACCGGGCTGCTAAGTCACCCGGACAATTGTCGAGGAACTTTTTTCATGAAGACCCGCGCAGCCGTCGCCTGGAAAGCCGCTGAGCCGCTCACCATCGAGACCATCGAAATCGAAGGCCCCAAGGCCGGCGAGGTTCTGGTCGAGGTGATGGCGACCGGCGTCTGTCACACCGACGCCTACACGCTGTCGGGCGCCGATCCGGAAGGCATCTTCCCCGCCATTCTCGGCCATGAAGGCGCCGGCATCGTGCGCGAGGTCGGCCCGGGCGTGACGTCGCTGAAAGTCGGCGATCACGTCATCCCGCTGTACACGCCGGAATGCCGGCAGTGCAAAACCTGCCTGTCGCAGCGTTCGAATCTCTGCACCGCGATCCGCTCGACGCAGGGCAAAGGCGTAATGCCGGACGGCACCTCGCGCTTCAAGTGCGACGGCGATCCGGTGTTTCACTACATGGGCTGCTCGACCTTCGCCAATTTCACGGTATTGCCGGAGATCGCGCTGGCGAAAGTCCGCGAGGACGCGCCGTTCGACAAGATCTGCTACATCGGCTGCGGCGTCACCACCGGCATCGGCGCCGTCATCAACACGGCGAAAGTCTGGCCCGGCGCCAACGTCGTGGTGTTCGGCCTCGGCGGCATCGGGCTCAACGTCGTGCAGGGCGCGCGCATGGTCGGCGCCGACAAGATCATCGGCGTCGATCTCAATCCCGACCGCGTCGCCATGGCGAAGAAATTCGGCATGACGCATTTCATCAATCCGAAGGACGTCGGCAACGACAAGGTCGTGCAGGCGATCGTCGACCTCACCGGCGGCGGCGCCGACTTCTCGTTCGAATGCATCG
>CAITEM010000241.1 GCA_903891395.1 uncultured Hyphomicrobiales bacterium
TAAAGATCGGCGGCGCCTTCCCACGGGATCATCGCCTTGAGCGACGGCGGATTGAGGTTGGCCACCCACCACTGGTTCATCGCGTAATAGGAAATGCCGTTGAGCCCGACCTTGCCATTGCACCAGGGCTGGGACGCTGCCCATTCGATGGCGTCGTAGAAGTCGACGGCTTCCGACTGCGACCACGGCTCATGCTGGCCGGGCGACTTGCCGCTGCCGCGGCCGTCGACGCGCACCGCGGCATAGCCTTTCGGCACCCACCATAGCGGGTTGACGGTTTCCCAGTTCATGTACGGGTTGCCCTTTTCCTCAAGGTCCGGCGGTGTGACCCAGAGCTTGTCTTTCTGGTACGGCCCGAGGTTGAGGATGGCTGGTACTTTCTCAGTGCCCTGCGGACGAAAAACGTCGGCCTTGAGGACGGCGCCATCGCGCATGGGGACGTCGACGTCTTTCTCGATGACGATGGAATCGCTCGCGGCGCTGGTATGCACGTTCATGTCGTCTCTTCCCTGTGGATTGTTCTTATGCCGCGAGCCGTCAGCAGTCTTCCCACGTCGGATCGCGCTTCTCGATGAAGGCGCAGATGCCCTCGTTGGCATCGCGCGCCATCATGTTCTCGGTCATCACCTCGGAGGCGTAGGCATAGGCCGCCGCGAGATCCATTTCAGCCTGTTTGTAGAAGGCCTGCTTGCCGATCTTGAGTGTGTACGACGATTTCGATGCGATCAGCTTGGCCAGCGCCATCGCTTCCTTGCGTTCCTGGCCCGGCGTGACCGCGCGGTTGATCAGTCCGATACGCGCGGCGTGCTCGGCCCCGATCATCTCGCCAGTCAGCAGCATTTCCATGGCTGCTTTGCGCGACACATTGCGCGACAAAGCGACCATCGGCGTCGAGCAGAACAGCCCGATATCGACGCCGGGGGTCGCGAACTTCGCCGCCGATGAGGCCACCGCCAGATCGCAGCTTGCGACCAACTGGCAGCCGGCCGCGCTGGCGACGCCTTGCACGCAGGCAATAACAGGTTGGGGCAGGGTGACGATCTGCTGCATCATGCCGCTGCACACCGTCATGACCTGACGGAAGTAGTCGCGACCGCCGTCGGTGTCGCCGCGCCGCGCGGTGAGTTCCTTGAGGTCGTGTCCGGCGCAGAACGCGGTGCCGTTCGCCGCCACCACGACGGCGCGGACGGTCTGGTCGGCGGCGATGTCCTTGAGCGTATCGGACAGCGCGATCAGCAAGGCTTCCGACAGGCTGTTGCGCGCGGCGGAGCGGTTGAGCGTCAGGACGGCGATGGCGCCGTCGCGCTCGCGCAGCAGCACGGGAACGTCGGTGCGGATAGTCTGGACGTTCATGACGGGGGGTCCGGTTTCGGGATCACCTTACCCCGATCATCCCCTCCCGAAAAGCCGGGGGAGTCGTGCGGAACAGCACGTCCGGTCTTCGCGTTTGCGTGGATAAAGGAGAAGTCGACATGGCGAAAAAGCGGAAACGGAAGGCAGCGGCGAAGAGGTCGCACAAAAAATCCACGACAAGGCGTTGGTCGCAGCACGTCACCGAGACGAGCGATGCGCTGACGCTCGATGATGGTGTTTTCACAAAGGGCAGCGCCAAGACCATTGCGCTGTCGCTGAAGCACTCCGCCGAGCGCAGCCACCGCCGCCAGTCTTCGCCGTACCGCTCGGCGATGTCGATGCTAACCTTCTACATCAACCGCGGCGGCAAGGGCTTGTCGGCGGCGCGCAAGAAAAAGCTGGAACAGGCCAAGGACGAATTGCGCGCCTTGTACGATAAGGACTGAGTGTTGAAAGGGACAGTCGTCGCATGCGATGACTCCGGGGCCGGGTCCACCGGCGCTGGGGGAAAACATGCCGGCACCGGGGCTTTCGGCCGATGAAATCGGAAAGCTGCTGCATGAGGTGTTTCCTCAAGCGTTCTTTCCGGGCTGCGGATTGACCCTTGAGCGGGTCGACTATGGCGACATCCGTGTCCGCCGCGCCTTCCATGAAAGCCATCTGCGCCCGGGCGGCACGATTTCGGGGCCGACCATGATGGAATTGGCCGATTTCGCGATGTATGTGGCTGTATTTTCCGCTGTCGGAAATCAGCCTCTGGCCGTGACCACGAATCTCAACATCAATTTCTTGCGCAAACCGGCCCAGGCAGATCTCATCGCAGACGCCAAATTAATGAAGGTTGGCAAACGCTTAGCGGTCGGCGCGGTAACCCTTTATTCCGCTGGATCGGATGAGCCGGTGGCCCATGTTACCGCCACTTATTCGATCCCCAGCGGTGTGAGATAGCCAGTGGTATTTTAATACCATTCTTTCAAGCTATTGATATTACAACGTGAAAGTACTCGACGAGCCGTTGACCCCGTGAACTGCCTCGGCTAGAACCCCCCAACTTCCGCGCGCGGTTCGCGCGCACCTCCAAGGATTTGTCATGAAGACCTACTCGGCAAAGGCCGCCGACATCGAAAAGAAATGGGTGACCATCGACGCCACTGGGCTCGTGGTCGGCCGTCTCGCCACGATCGTCGCCATGCGGCTGCGCGGCAAGCATAAGGCTACCTACACGCCTCACGTCGACGACGGCGACAACGTCATTATCGTCAATGCCGCCAAGGTGGTGTTCACCGGGCGCAAGCGCGAGAAGAAAGTCTATTACCGCCATACCGGTTTCATCGGCGGCATCAAGGAGCGCACCGCGAAGTCGATCTTCGAAGGCAAGTTCCCTGAGCGCATCGTCGAGAAGGCGGTTGAGCGCATGTTGCCGCGGGGCCCTCTGGGCCGCGTGCAGTTCGGTAATCTCCGGGTCTATCCCGGCGCCGAGCATCCGCATGAAGCGCAGAAGCCCGAGCCGCTCGATATCGGCGTTATGAATCGCAAGAACGTGAGGAGTGCCTAACCGTGTCCGAGACCGTACAGTCGATGGAAGGTTTGGCGAGCCTCAAGCCTGCCGCTCCCGAAGCGCCAAAATACGAAAAGAAAGTCGATGCGCAGGGCCGTGCCTATGCCACCGGCAAGCGTAAGAACGCGGTCGCCCGCGTCTGGATCAAGCCGGGTGCCGGCAAGATCATCGTCAACACCCGGACCGTCGAAGCGTTCTTCGCCCGTCCGGTGTTGCGCATGATGATTCAGCAGCCGCTGGTCGCTGCAAATCGCACGGGCCAATACGACGTGATCTGCACGGTTTCCGGCGGCGGTCTTTCCGGCCAGGCCGGTGCGGTGCGCCACGGTATTTCCAAGGCTCTTACCTATTTCGAGCCGGACTTGCGCGGCGCCCTCAAGAAGGGCGGCTTCCTCACCCGCGACTCGCGCGTGGTTGAGCGTAAGAAATACGGCCGTGCCAAAGCACGTCGTTCGTTCCAGTTCTCGAAGCGTTAAACTTTCGACGATCGGCAATCGGTTTAAGGGCGCGGCTTCGGTCGCGCCCTTATTTTTTATGTGAACGACTGTCGTGTCGACTGCAGCGATTCAGTCATCGAAGTGGCTGCGGCCGGATATCCGCCAGCACAGCATTTTGGTGAGCGTTTATTGCTGCCAAGTTGAATTGAATTAGTGACACTCTTTCGTCGAAGCGCAGCGATCCACGCAAGGCTTTTCGCATAATCCATAAGTATGATGTGGATTGGAGTTGGCTTCCGCAGGATGCGGCGGCGACTTGCACCGAGCCTCGCTGAAAAAAGAAATGTACGACGCTACCGCTCTCAAATTTTGGTCGCTGGACGGCCCGACGCTGTCATTTGTGGCTGGCTGCATTGCCGCGCTGT
This sequence comes from uncultured Hyphomicrobiales bacterium, assembly GCA_903891395.1. GTDB lineage: Bacteria > Pseudomonadota > Alphaproteobacteria > Rhizobiales > Xanthobacteraceae > Pseudolabrys. Next base: position 3,774 of record CAITEM010000241.1, read on the forward strand.
TGGGATTATTCCTGATCTCCGCCTGGCTGCAGCAGCGCAATGTCCGCGCGCTGGCGTGGTGGGGCTCGGCGTACATGTTGGGCGCCGCGTCGATCGTATTCTGGGCTGCGCCGTCGCCATTGTTCAGACTGCCGCCGGAGTTTTCCGAAGCGCTGATGTTTCTGGCCTGCGGCATGATCTGGAATGGTGTGCGGCTGTTCCATTGCCGGCGCTTATGGCCGGTCGCCAATTTCGCCGGTGCGATCATCTGGCTGATTGCCTGCCAGCTGCCTTTCATGCCGGTCGGCAGCGCCGTCCGCATCGCCTTTGGCGCCATCGTGGTGGCGAGCTACACATTTTTCATTGCGTTCGAGCTGTGGCGCGAACGGCGCAAGTCGCTCTACTCGCGCACCGCGGCCGTCGTGGTGCCATGCCTGCACGCGGCGATCTTTCTACTACCGTTGGCGATCAAGGCATTCCTGCCTGAGGTCTTCGCCTCTGGTTGGCAAGCGGTGCTGGCGCTGGAAACGACGATATATGCCGTCGGTACGGCCTTCATCGTGCTGCTGATGGTGAAAGATCATCACGTCCAGCATTTTCGCAAAGCCGCGACCACCGATCACCTCACCGGGCTTTTGAATCGCGGCGCTTTCCTCGAAGCCGCCAACGCCATGTCGGCCCGTCAGGGCCGGCACGGCGAGCCGGTGACCTTGTTGATGTTCGATCTCGACCATTTCAAATCGATCAACGACCGCTTTGGCCATAGCGTTGGCGATAGCGCCTTGCGGGTTTTCGCGGACATCGCAACCAAAAGCATCCGCGCCAGTGATCTGGTCGGACGGCTCGGCGGCGAGGAGTTCGCCGCGCTCTTGCCGGAGCCGACTGAAGGCGCTCTGATGGTGGCCGAACGTCTACGCGCGGCGTTTCAGGCCGCTGGCGTCACCATCGATGGCCACGACATGGCCGCGACCGTGAGCATCGGCGTGGCGACGTCGTATGCAGCGGTTCCAGATCTCGACGCGCTTCTCCTGCGCGCCGACGCAGCCCTTTATTCGGCCAAGCATGGCGGCCGCAACCGTTTCCAGGTCGCCAACGATGAACCCGGTGCGGAAGAGGCCAAACGCCGCTTGGCCGACCGCGAGACAATTGCCGTGAAGGGTCTGATCGGCCGCAAACTCGCCGCGCGCCGCGCCCGCCGCGGCATGGCGGCGGAAGAGATCCTCAATTATTTCTACCAGACCACCACCTACAGCCATGGCCCGAAGGGCTGGA
>CAITEM010000242.1 GCA_903891395.1 uncultured Hyphomicrobiales bacterium
GCTGGTGCCTGCCCAAGTTTGGAGCGTTCATCTTCAGTCCACAGCATCGGCAGGCCCGAAGAATAAAAAATCCAGCGGGGCGCCGACCAGATAAAGTCTTCGAAATCTTCCTTTTAGTTTTCGCCGTGTGCTTCATAGTCAGTCTTTCCAAGGATCGAACTGCCCCTCGCCGGCCATCGCTACGGCGAAGGGGCGAAGCGTGTGCAGAACCCGCGTGCTGGCACTGTGATGCGCCAATACGTCGGGAAGTCGGCGATAGGCCATCGGGCTCTCATCGAGATCGGCGCCGACCAGCGTGACGCCACGGGCCTGCAGCCACGCATCCATCTCGACGCGGGTAAATCGCTGCTTGGCCTGACGCCGACCGAACAGCCGACCCGCGCCATGCACAGTCGAGTAGAGCGAGGCGCGGGCCTCGGGCCCATCGACGCCGACCACGATCACTGCGTCGTCACCCATTGAGCCGCCCACGAAGCCCCGCTGGCCGGGGAACGCGGGCGTCGCACCTTTGCGAACAACCCACAGGTCACGACCGTTGTGCTTTTCGCGCCATGCATAGTTGTGATGGTTGTGGACCATATCGGTGACAGAGCCGCCGACTATTTTGCGCACGCGCTCCGTCACCCACTCGCGCCCGGCATACGAATAGCGCCCAGCCAATTCCATCGCCGCGATGTAGCGACGGCCAAGTTCGGAGTCCTCATCGATCACGGCAGGCGGCACGTTCATGCCGTCCTTGCCGCCCGCCGCTTTGAGATAGCGCGTCGCGCTGGTGTGGCCGAGGCCGCGCGACCCGAAGTGCACGCCGATCCAGACATGGTCATCGGCAATGTCGCGCATCAGGTCCACGTAATGGTTTCCGCCGCCGACCGTGCCGAGTTGGCTGACCGCCTTGTTGCGGTACTCGCCCATATCGGACTCGCGCCAAGCGTCGCCGTCATCGAACAATGCGTGCTCGACGCGCTCCTCGTTGGTCCGCCCCACGCCGAACGAAATCACCCTCTGCACATCACGGATGATCTGCGCCACGTTGCCCTCAATATCGGAGAACCGCGTGTCGAGCCGCACCGCCATGTTGCCGCAGCCGATATCGAAGCCGACGCCCGAGATGGAGATTTGCTTTTCATAGGCAATGACGCCGCCGACCGGCTGTGCATAGCCGAGATGGCCATCGGCACAGATCACGCCAGCAACGACGTTGCCGACCGCCATACAATTACGCATCTGCGCGACGGTGTTCTCGTCATGGTCGCCGAAAACCTTAAGCGGCGCGTTCTGGAATTCAGTGGCTTGCGGCGCGACAGAGATTTCAGCAGCGGTCGCTGCGGCTTCCCGAGCGACGTGTTCGCCGCGCGCCACTTCCCGATAGTCGGTCCATGCCGGACGTCCACGGCCATCACCGATGCGGCTGTCCGGATCGATGCCTGCGGCTTGGCAGAGTTCTCGTGCGCGGATTTGATAGGGATCAGTTCGTTGCATGGTCTTTCCTTTCGTGGTCTGCGGAACGAGAGCCAACCGCCACGATACGGTCGCCCTTCAGGAAGTAGACGCGGTCGCAAATTGGGTTTTCCTCCACGACCAGCTTCTTCGGCGGAGTGGCAAAGAACTCGGGAGTTTGCAGGACAAGCTTCATAAGTGCCTCCATCCGGGGGCGACCGCGCCGGCCGGTCCCACAGTGATGTGTACTCTTGTGAGTTGTTCAAGTCCCAAGTTCGCGCATGGTTTCAGGGGTTTCCCCAGCCCGGATATTCGGCTTTTTACGCTTGTTGCAATATTCGATGTTGTGAGCAATGGTCGGCCAGGCTCGCAAATCGGACGAAGGCCATGACAGCGCAATTAATACCGTTCCCCAGAGACCGCAGGACCGCTGCGGTTTACGGCTTCGGCACCGCGCTCATCATGATTTTGCCCATCGTTCGAATTGAGACGCCAGATGAACAAGCATACCCATCGACGGAAGCGGCGACGCGCCAATGCGAAGCTGCGCCACGGCAAGACCTCGGTGCGCCGACATGCTCGTAGGGGTGGACGGACCGGGCAGATTTGGGAAAAGGCAACGCGGTCGTCAAAGCGATTTGAATACTGCAGCCATCGACCGAACCCGCCCGGTCCAACGTCTCACGATCTCGGCGCACCGCGATAAACAAACCGCCCCTTAGTCCGACCGAGGAACGACGATATGAGCGAGACGGAACAGATGGAAGTGCTGACAACGGCGGCGGA
>CAITEM010000243.1 GCA_903891395.1 uncultured Hyphomicrobiales bacterium
GATGGCACTCAACGACAAGATCATTCAGGTGGTCGATGCCCGCCCCGCCGGCCGCTTTGCCGGCCGCGATCCCGAGCCCCGTCCCGGCGTCCGGCCGGGCCATATGCCCGGCGCGTTCAGCGTACCGTCGAGCGAATTGGTCGAAAACGGCCGTCTGGTGTCGCGCGAGCGCATCGCCGCGGCGTTCAAGAAAGCCGGCGTCGATACCGACAAGCAGATCATCACGAGCTGCGGCTCGGGCGTCTCCGCCGTGATCCTGTCGCTCGGCCTCGACGCCATCGGCAAGAAGCTGGCGCCGGTCTATGACGGCTCATGGTCGGAATGGGGCGCGCGGCCCGATCTACCGGCCGTGAAGGACTAGGCGGGGTCCTATAAAATGATGGGCGCTCGAATGTTCGCTTCGTTGCGGACATATCAACGGATTCGCGCCTTGAACATAACTTGGATTTATCCGCAACACGGCTTCTCGGCGCTGGTATTTGGCGCACAGCATGACTCCGCAGTATTTTTCTGCTCCAGCCATCGATCACGCGGCTTACAGCTAGCGGGCCGCTGCGTGAGTCCTACCCGAACCACGTCGCCTTCCATCTCTATGGTAGAGGCACGATAAAGCGCCATTGCTTTGATGCCGTCGCTGACCTCGAACGTCACTTTGGCGTTAGGCGCGATGGGCACCGCTTTGGCGACGGTATCGATGATGCCGAGAAATTTGCGCACCAGCATGAAGCGCCGGTCGTTCTCCGGCGGGATATCCCAAAGCTGAACGAAAGTCTCGGTCCAGCTTTCATATTGCGCGCCGCAATCCAGCGCCTCAAACCGCCCGCTTTTTACTTCCGTGACGTGATAGCCCGGCTGAACATCCCGGCCTTCGTAATTGAACACCAGCGTCTTGGCGGGATGCGCGCTTAGCGCTACTAGAAGTGCAGGTGCGGATATTTCTTCACCACGCGCCGCAACCGGGGCGCTCTCAAGTCCCTTGATTGTGTCGAGCATGGCTGATACTCCTGTTTCAACGATTCAAGGATTATTGAAATATGAAAGCAAGTCAAGCTCTCGGCGCTTTTGCCGCCCTATCGCAGGAGACTCGGCTCGGCATCGTGCGCCTTTTGGTGCGTGAAGGACCCAACGGCCTGTCGGCAGGCGCGATTGCAGATGCGGCGAAGGTATCGCCCTCAAACATCTCGTTTCATCTCAAGGAATTGGAGCACGCGGGGCTTATCGAGGCCCGACGCGAAGCGCGTTCGATTATCTATAGCGCCAGTTATGACGGCCTTCGCGACCTCATCGGCTTTCTGATGAAGGATTGCTGTGCGGGCCGTCCTGAAATCTGCGCGCCCGTTTTGGCCGAGCCTTGCTGTTCACCCCTGAAGGCGAGGAAGCGCGCCCATGCGTGAGGCTCCTTTCAACGTTCTCTTCCTTTGCACCGGCAATTCTGCGCGGTCGATTATCGGCGAAGCGATCCTGAATAAAATCGGCCAAGGGAATTTCCGCGCCTATAGCGCGGGAAGCCAGCCCAAGGGGCAAGTGAACCCTCATACGATTACCCTTCTGCAAGGTCTCGGTTTCGACTCCTCGGTTTTTCGCTCGAAGTCATGGGAAGAATTCTCCAAACCGGGCGCACCCCTTTTTGATTTTATCTTCACGGTCTGTGACAGCGCCGCCGCCGAAACCTGCCCGGTATGGCCCGGGCATCCCATGACGGCGCATTGGGGCGTGCCGGACCCGGCAGAAGCGACCGGCACGGCGGCGGAAATCGCGCTCGCCTTTAAAGATGCCTATCGCATGCTCAATCAACGCATAGCGACCTTCGTTGCCC
>CAITEM010000244.1 GCA_903891395.1 uncultured Hyphomicrobiales bacterium
CCAGCCGGGGCGCTTGGCGCAGGGGCCGGACGAAAAGTGCGGTATTGCCGGCCGCACGCCGGGCTTCGTTCCAGTCATAGTCTATCCTTCCAGATAGAAAGCCTCTCGTTGGGGAGAGGTGTCCCACTGGCGGAGATATGCCCATTGGCGGCCGGGGTCAACCGCGGCGTTGGTGGAAAAAGGGATAAGGCGCCACCCCCCGGCTCTCAGGTGCAAAAGCGGCACAGTCCGGTGAATTGAGGCGGCAGCTTCGCTATAACGAATCGATGGACGATTATTTGATTGTCGGCTCCGGCCTGACGGGCGCCGTGATTGCGCGGGCGCTGACCGACGCCGGACACACCGTGACGATCGTCGAACGGCGCGCGCATGCCGGCGGCAATGTCCACGACCAAAGACACGACAGCGGCATTTCCTTTCACACTTACGGCCCGCATTACTTCCGCACCAACAGCGACAAGCTGTGGGCCTATGTGCATCGCTTCGCGACGTTCCGTCCGTTCGAGGCGGTGCTGAAGTCGCTGGTCGACGGCCGGCTCGAGAACTGGCCGATCGCCGGAAGTTACATCCGGCGCACGGCGAACGGCTGGGTCCCCTCGCCTACTGCCAGTCCCGCGAATTTCGAAGAGGCCTCGCTGGCGATGATGCCGCGCGTGGTCTACGAAAAATTCGTCAAAGGCTACAGCGAGAAGCAATGGGGCGTGCCGGCCGCCACATTGTCGGCCACGCTCGCCAAGCGTTTCGACGTCCGCGAAGACGACGAACCGCGGCTGATGCGACACACATTTCAAGGCGTGCCGGAGGATGGCTACACCGCCTTCATGAGCAAGCTGCTCGACGGCATCCGCGTCGTCGTCGGTTGCGATTACCTCAAACACCGCGATGAATTCACCGCGCACCGCGTCGTCTTCACCGGACCGATCGACGAATATTTCGGCTTCGCGCAGGGCAGACTGAAATACCGCGGCCAGCGCCGCGAGCATCAGTATCTTGCCGACATCGACTGGTATCAGCCTTGCGTCCAGGTCAACAATCCGGCCGCCGCCAACGGCCCCCACATCCGCACCATCGAGTGGAAGCATCTGCTGGGCGCGGACGCGCGCAAGGCGATCGGCGGCACGCTGCTGACGCGCGAGACCACGGTGACGCCGGACGATCCGAACGAATACGAGTACCCCTTCCCGGACGACGCCAACGCCAGGCTCTATGCCGCCTACGCCGAACAGGCGCGCGCCATTCCCGATCTGCTGATCTGCGGGCGGCTCGGCGAGTATTGCTATTACGACATGGACCAGGCCATCGGCCGCGCCCAGGTGCTGGCGCAACGGCTCATCGACGAGCAGCGTTAGACGCGCTGCGGCGCGACGATCTTCGGCACTTCCAGCACGCGCAAGTCCGGCCGCTCCATGCGGAGCTGATAGAGATAGAGCGAGAAGATGCGTTCGGCGAGAAAGCCGTAGACGCGCGATTGATAGGCGTCTTCATGCGGCGGCACCCGTTGCGCGAAAGCCTGCATGGTCTCGTGCCAGAACGCCATGTAAGCGTCGAATTCCGCGGCGCGCATCACATACATATTGCAGCCGTAGAACGCCTGCAGGCCGGCATGGATGTAGTTCGGCCGGTTGCGAAAGTAGGAATGCTGCGCCAACACGTCGATCAGAACATCCCAGTCGGATGCGACATGCAGCCCGCGGTACTGCTCCGCGATATTGAACTTCCACGGCTTCACCGTGACGATGTCGTAACGCCCTAGCGTGTCGCGGATGGCGTCGAGATCGGCGGCGTCGTGCGCCTGCGCGGCGTCGGTATAGATCTTGAACGCATCGACGTCCGCCGAGAGGTCGTTGACCTGCGGATCGGACAGATAGGTGCGGCGGATCTGCTGAAAGATCGGGTGCAGCGACGCCGAAGGCATCTGATCGAAAAACAGCCAGCGGCGATAATGCTGAAAGCCGACGTAATCGAGATCGGCCAGCGCGTTCTTCCACACCCAGTATTGGCCGCGCATCTCGCAGTAGCTTTCCAACTGCGCGATGTTGTCGCCGCCTTCGTCGGAAACGAGCGCCGGATGCGCGCCGATGCGATGGCCGAGCACCAGCGGCTTGTACAAGTCGTTGGCGACATAGCTGTCGGGGATGTAATGATACAACGTATAGATTGCCGCGCGCATCGTCATGCCGCCGCCATCGGCCGCGCAATATGAATTTTCTCGGCGTCGGTGAGATAGTCGCCGTTGCGGTACAGCAGTTGCAATTCCATGTAACGCGCGCGGAGCAGCGACCAGTTAGCCAGATGAATGACGCCGATGTCGCGGAACGGCAATATCATGTTGGTGACGACGCGCCCGTCCGTCAGCCGCATCGCGCCGGCGCCGTTGCAGTGAAAATTGTAAAGCGGGTCCAACCGGATGAACTGCTTGGTGCGGAACAGCACGATGTTCATCGCGATCAGTTCGGCCATATGCACAATTCGCGGATTGCGGGCCGCCACCGCCGGATAGACACGGGCAATCTCCTCGCCCCACGCCGCCCAAACCGGGCTTGAACGCCGCATGCCGAACACCGCGCTCGAGTAATGCAGCGTTATCGACAGTTGCCGCGCCATCTCCGGCTCGCAACAACTGTCATACCAGACGCGCTGCATCTCAATGAGCGCCTCGATATCGGCGTAGAAGCGGCCGTTGAAGTGCGAACTGCCGGGCGCCAGCGTCACCGACAGCGGCGACGCATTGGCGCCGGCCCGCAAGTATTGAATGACTTCCGCATTCTGCAGCCATAGATCGCAATCGAGCCAGATGATGTGCTCGTAGCCGGGCACCAGTTGCGGCAGCCACGGGCGCATCGCCATGGCGCGCTGCGACGGCGTGATCACCGCGGCGACGACTGGCGGCAGCACGGCCGGGTCGAACGGCACGACCGCGACGCCGTGGTCCTTCATCCAGGCCACCGCCTCGGCGTCGCAGCCGATATCGACCAACACCAGTTTGGTATCGGGGTTGGGATAGCCGCAATCGGCAAGCGACAGCACCAGGCCGCGCGCCAGGAAGAAATAGGCCTGGTCGCAGGAGAAGACGATGGCGGTGTTGGCGGCGCTTTCCACGATCATTGGCGCCTAAATGGAGTTGCCGCTCGACTTAGAATCGAAGGCCGACGCCGACGCGTCCGGTGTTGATGCCGGTGCGGATGCCGCTGATCGGTATGAAGCCGACATATTCCCACTCGGCGCGCAGGAACAGGTTCGGCAGAATGGCGACATCCATGCCGAGGCCGACGACAAAGCCGCCGGCGATCGCGCCGTCTTTGGCGTTCGTTTGCACGTCGGTATTCGGACCATAAACGTTGTTGGGGGCCGCGATTGTCGGGCTGTTGCCGCTCACGATCGTGGTCGCAGTCGTCGCATAATTGAAGCGGCCGACCGCCGCGCCGAGGACGGCGTAAGGCAGGAACTGGCCGAAGGCATAACCCGCGCGCCCGCGCACCGTCGCATAATCGATCAGCTTGAGCGAGGACTGCGCCGAGATGGTTATCTGGTTGACGTAGGTATCCGACGTCGTCGCCTGACGCGAGATGGTATCGCTCGCCGAAGCCGTGAGCGTGTTGGGCTTATTGTAACTGCCGTCGATGCCAAGAACGAGTTCGTTCCACTGCACGTTGTAGCCGAGGAAGATGCTGTATTGCCGCCCGTTCGTCGTGTTCGAAGGCAGCGCCGTCCAATTCTGCGGCTGCAATTCGTTAAGCACCGTCGTGTTGCGCAGACTGTAGGCAACCAACTGACTCGAACTGTTGCCGAAATCGGTGCCCATGTTCGACAGACCCATGGTCGCGCCGAAATTGATGCCATCCCAACGCACCGGGCCGTTGTTCGTGAAAGAGCCGCGCAAGGTATCGTCGAGCCAATCGGCGGCCCGTGCCGGCGCCGCCGCCGTCGCGGTGCATAGCGCCGCCGCGATGCAGACCGCGAGCCTCCGCCGGCGCGAAACCGCAGCCTGCCGTGCGCCCGTGCTAGCGTGGTGCGGGTAAATCATCGAAGCTCCAACGCAGACCAACCCGCACTTCGTGCGCGGCGAGATTCTTGAAGGTCATGTAGCCAGAAGCGTCCGCCGGGCTCCTGACGTCGCTGAGATTGAGGTAGCGTTAGCCGATGTCCGCGACCATGTTGGGCGATATCGTGTAGCCGACACCGGCCATGGCGGCCCAGGCGAAATTCCACTGCGCGCTCGAACCGCCGGAGACGAATGGCGGCGAAGCCGCGCTCTGGAAATCCGAAACCTTGACGCGGGCGGTGCCGACGCCGGCGCCGATATAGGGACTGACGCGATACCAGGACCCGAGATCGAGGTAGCCGTTGAGCAGCACGCTCCAGGCCGACATCTTGGCGGTAACGTCGTCGGGCGCTGCGACCGTGCCCTTGTATTTCATGTCGGACAAATAGTCGGCGGTGAGATCGGTGCGCAGCCAATTGCGCTTGATGCCGACACCGAGGCCGCCGGTCGGCGCGCTGCCGATGCTGTTGCTCGACGGATCGGCGAAACCGGTCGCCGATTGGGCGCCGTTGAGACGGCCCCAGCCGTAGCCGAGATCGCCGCGGACGTACCAGCCGGAATTGAGGTCGAAGGATCGCGGCGGTTCCGGGATCGGCAACGGTTCGCTGCGCGGATAGCCGCGCGGCATATCGGCAGCCATCGCGGTCGTCACGGCGACTGTCACCTGCGTCGCAAAACCGACCGCCGCGGCAAGCCCCTTCAACCAACTCATGACCACACTTCCTTTACCGCGTGCCGCAGGCTCTCGTGCCACCGTCGGGACCGCCTGGACGTGACACCGACGCTGAGCGCGTAAGATTAAGGCCGGCTTAACCATCAATTTTCACCATGCGGGCCCGTCCGGTTAAGAATGAGCCCGCGCTTTTTCGCTCGCGCTCAGCCTTTGCTGCGCAACGGCGGATAGACCGGCGGCGGCGGCTGCAAGTAGACCGGCGGCGGCGTGTAAGGCTGCGGCTGATAGACGTACCGCGGCGATTCCTGCATGTCGCAACACAGCCAGCGGAAGCCGAGCTTGATGTCATGCGAGGCAAGATTGCCGAACTTGTAGGAATCCGGATTGCAGGTGTTGGCGCAATCGATCGTGTCGGTGATCGAACCGTAGTTGAGATAGCGGTACGCCAGTTCGACCTTGAAGGTCTTGCTGACGTTGTAGGCGACGCCGGCGTGCAGCGCGTAGGCGAAATGCCATTCGCTCGGATTGCGGCCGATGCCATAACCGACGAGCGACGGATTGACGTCCGAGAAATTGTTCAGCGTGTTGCGCGCGCCGCCGACACCGACACCGACGAAGGGCGTGAAGCAGTTCCAGGTGCCGAGATCGACATAGGCGTTGGCGAGGAAAACCCACGAACTGATGTAGCCTTCGTAGGTGTCGAGGAACGTGCCGCCGCCAAGAGTGTACTGCCCGAAAGCGTAGACGCGTTCCTTGGAACGGTACTCCGCGGTCACGTCGAAGCGCAGCCAGTTGTTGAATTCGTAGCCGACGCCGCCGCCGATGAAGAACGAATCGGAACTCGACTGGTTCACGAAGGTGAAGTCGACCGTGTTCAGCGGGTTGCGGATGTAATCGAGCTGATAATTTCGCGTCATGCTGACGCCGATGTCGCCGCGCAGATACCAACTGCTGGCGATCACATCGACCTGCGGCTGCTGATAGATGACCGGCTGCTGCGGCGGCGGCTGTTGGTAATCGGCGGCATACGCCGCGCTCGTGCCGAACGCGGCGGCCAAGGCCAGACTCGATATTGTGAGGCGGGTTACTAACATGCCTTCATCCCCTGTCGGAGCCGGCGCACGCAAATGCGACGGCGAAAGATGAGGGACGATGGCAGCAAATCCTTAAGTGGTACTTAACCTTGTTTTTTAACCACGACGCTTAACGATTGCGCGCGGCGCGACAAGCATTTGGTCGCGCGCGAGCGCGCGCCCGCGGCACTTAAGAAATCATTTACCGATGTGGCAGACGCGAACTCAGCCCTGCTGCGCCTTGCGGGCCCAGTCATAGCTGACCATACGCTCGGCCAGCGTAATCAACGCGGCGCGGCCGGGCGCATCTTCGATCGCGAGGAACGCCTGCATCAGCCGCATGGCTTCCTTCATCCGCGGGTCGTTGGGGCCGCCGGCGGTCAAACCGCCTGGCGCGGCGCTGACCGGCACGGCAATGGCGTCGTCCGCCGGCACGCTTTCGGCCGCCTTCGGGACCATCGGCACGACATTCAGGCCCGGTATGCTGGTGTTTTTCGGCATAAGACATCAACTTCCACGGGGAAACGACTTCGTTCGGCGGCATCCGGATTGTCGCGCGACGAAGCCCAAAACGCGGCAACCCAGCGTTGAGAATTGACCGCTGTCACCCGAATGTCATTAGCGGCGTTATCGCGTTTTATTAGGTTCTATCTCATAATGCGCCAATGGAACTGCGTCACCTCCGCTACTTCATCGCCGTCGCCGAAGAACTGCATTTCGGCCGCGCCGCCGCGCGGCTGAACATTTCCGCGCCCACGCTCAGCCATCAGATCGGCGCGCTCGAATCGATGCTCGGCGCCAAGCTGTTCACCCGCCGCACCAAGACGGCGGTCGGGCTGACGCATTCCGGTAAACGCTTCCTGGTCGAGGCGCAGGAAACGCTCAAGCAGGCCGCCCATGCCGAGATGATCGGGCGGCGGGCCGGACGCGGCGACGCCGGCTCGATCTCGATCGGCTACGTGCTGTCGGCCGGCTTCAGCGGGCTGTTGTCGTCGTCGCTCGCGGCGTTTCGGGAGAACCATCCCGACGTCACGTTCCAACTGGCGCGCATTCAAACCGTCGATCAGTTCAAGGCGTTGAACGACGGTTCGCTCGACGTCGGCTTCACGCGAACGCCGCACCGCTATCCGAGCGCCGTGACCGGCTTCATCATCGAGCGGCAGAAATTTTGTCTGGCATTGCCGGAGAAGCACCCTCTCGTGGCGCAAAAGCGCATCACGCCGTCGATGCTGGTCAACGAAGGTTTTGTCGCGGCGCCGTTGGAAAGCGAGTTGGGCTTCTGGGCCAATCTTTCCTCGGTCGCGCCGCCCGGCGTGACGCTGCGGATCGCCGCGCGCGCGCCCGACGTGTTCACCGTGATCGCACTGGTCGCCTCCGGTGCCGGCCTCGGCGTGCTGTCGGAATCGCTCAAGCGGATTACGTTGCCGGGCGTGGTGTACCGCGACATCGAGGGCGCCACGCGGACGTCCGACCACATCGTCGCCTATCGCAAGAACGAGACCTCGCCCGTGGTCAAAGCCTTCATCAATTCGCTACGCGCCCGGATTCGCGCTAACTAACGGCTGCAGCACGCGTTCGAACATGGCGAATGTCTCGCGCCAATCCGCGGCGGTGGCGGCGGCGTCGTGGATGTCGCGGTCCGGCAGCGAATAGCCGTGATGCGCACCGGCATGCAGATTGTGGCGATAGATGACATTTGAATTGGCGGCGAAAGCGCGGCCGAGCGCGGCGACGATCTCCGGCGTCGCCATGCGGTCGCGGTCGCCGTAACCGCAATAGACTTCGCCGCCCATGCGATCGACCAAAGCGTGCGGCGAATCGGCCGCGGCGGTGACCAAATGCGTGCCGTGCAGACTGGCGTTGGAGCGGAAACGCGCGGCAAATTCCTGACCGGCGTAAACCGCCGCGCGTCCGCCGAGACAAAAACCGACCGAACCCGCCGGTCCGGGCGCGACCGGTTCGTCGCGGCAAAATTCGAGCATGGCGGCGATGTCGATGCGGGTGCGCGGCCGGTCGACCTTCGATGAATGACCGCGCATCTCGTTTTGCAGCGGCTCCGGCAAGGTGTCGAACGACACCATCTTGCCGTCGGCGTTGCGGCGCTCGAGCCGGATCTTGCCCTCGCGGTAGAACAAATTCGGCAGCAGGCAGTAGTAGCCGTGGTCGGCAACGCTCCGGGCGAGGCCGAAAAGTTCTTCACGCAGGCCCCACACATCCATGAACATCACGACCAGCGGACCGCCGGATACGCGGCGTAGGCGTCCATCGCCCCGTCGGGCGTCGGGATGATCAGTTCTTTGTCAATCACGCGCGATACCGGCTTATTTGTCATCGGTGCCAATTTTAGCGTCCTGGATAATCTTGGCCCACTTGGCGCGATCCTGCATGATTTTTTCGCGCAGCTTGAACGGCGGACCGCCCATCGCCTGGAAGCCGGTATCGCTGAAGCGTTTCCTGGTTTCCGGCTTTTGCAGGAAGGCTTCGATGGCATTGTGAATCTTGGCAGCGATGTCGGGCGGCAGATTGGCCGGACCGAAAATGCCTTCCCAGGTGCCGCCGACCAGATCGAATCCGCTTTCCGTCATGGTCGGCACGTCCGGCAGAAAGTCGACGCGCTTTTCGCTGGTCACCGCCAGAAGCATGCCTTCTTTGGTGGCGGGGTTATAGGCGGGAAACCCGGCGTCGATGGCGCCGCCGAGCACGTCGATCATCATCGGACCGGTGCCTCGGTACGACACCGACGCGACATCGAGGCCGGCCTCGGCGGCAAAGAGTAAAGTCGCAAGCTGGCCGAGCGTACCCGGCCCGGAATGGCCGATGCTGAGCTTGCCGCCATGCGCGTTGGCGTAAGCGACCAGATCCTTGACCGATTTGATCCCGAGCTTGGGGTTCGCCACCAGCACGTTCGGCGCTTCGCCGAGCAGGATGATCGGCACGTAGTCGCGGTCGATGTCGAAGCTGACCGTCTTGTCCATTAAAGGCCGCAGCACGGCGGGACCAACGGCGCTCATCAGCAGCGTGTAGCCGTCGGCGGGCTGTTTGGCGACATAAGTGGAAGCCATCACGCCGCCGCCGCCCTGGCGGGTTTCGATCAGCACCGGCTGGCCAAGCGAGGTCGACAAGTCATTGGCGACGGCGCGGCCGACGAAATCGATCATCGAGCCGGGCGCAAAACCGAGAACGATGGTGATGGGCCGGCTCGGATAGTCGTCGGCCCAGGCTCGGCCCGGCATGACGGCCAGCGCGGCATTCACGGCGATCAGCGCACAGGCGGCGGCGAACCAGGATTTGATCTGAACGGTCGGCACGCGCGCCACGGTTGCTCACTCCCATCGACAGATATGGAAGCGTATACTCGTCTAGATAGCGCCGGCAGGCAACGCTCGCGAGCGCAGAGGCGCTGCGCGATAAAGCCGCGTCAGTCTTTGCCGCCCTCGCCCATCTCGCCGATGTGGTGCTGGGAGTAGAGCTGGACGCCGAGCTTGTCGACCAGATCGAGCTGGGTCTCGAGGAAGTCGATGTGGTGCTCTTCGTCCTTCATCAGCTCTTCGAACAGGTCGCGCGAGACGTAGTCCTTGACCGTCTGGCAGTGCGTGGCGGCTTCCTGGTACAGCGCGCGGGCGCCGACTTCGGCGGCCAGATCGCAATCGAGAATTTCTTTGACGTTCTGCCCGATGTGTAGCGGGTCCAGCACCTGGAGGTTCGGGAAGCCGTCGAGAAAAATAATGCGGTCGATGAACTTGTCGGCGTGCACCATCTCCTCGATCGATTCCTTGCGCCACTGCTTGGCGAGATCGAGGTAGCCCCAGTTATGCAACATCCGGTAATGCAGCCAGTATTGGCTGACGGCGGTGAGTTCGCTGCGAAGTCCCTTGTTCAGGTACTCGATAACTTTCGCATCACCCTTCATCACGAACTCCTACTGCCGCATGGCGCACCAACAGCGCCGTCGCTGGCTGTTTAGCATAATTCTAAAGTGAGTAAAGCAATCCGAGACCGTTATGCAGGGTCAATCAGGATTCGGTGGCGGAAGAATGCGACGGCGATGCGTGCGAAGGACAGGTGGCGCAGCCGACCGGGCAACCGGCGCCAGACAAAGCCTCGTCCATGATCTTGCGGATCGAACGCGCGCAGCGGCCGCATTGCGCGCTGCAGCCGAGACAGCCGTAAACCTGACCGGTGGTGCGCGGCGCCGAACGCGTGCAGGCGCTCCGCACCTCGTGGTCGCTCAACACGTTGCAGGAACAGACGATCATCGAACCCGGCTCCGCTCTACGCCCGTAGAGTGTCCATTGGGTACCGGCTTCATTGGTACCTGTCAAAGAAAAACGCAGTTTAGAATAGTTGTAAACTATTGAAAACAAACGGTTTTTCCGTTTGAAGCGGCACTCTCGATGCGTCTGCAACTAAATTGTCGCAGCAAATCAAAGGACTTGCCGCATCTGCTAATTACCCTTCCCCCGCAAAGCGGAGACCGGAACGACCGCGGTGCGCTGTGAATCGGGCTCTGGATTTCCTTCGTAGGCAGGCTTGGGGTTCAAGCGAATTGCGCCAGCCCGTGGCCGAGAGACCAATTCTCTTTCGCGGCCTCGAGAACGTTCACGAACACGTCCTCCGGCCGGATGCCAGGGCTTTCACCGAGCAACTCCGCGATGCGCCGGAACAGCGCCTTCTTCTGTTCCCCGGTGCGGGTGTTGAACACCGTGATCTGGATGAACACGAGATCGTCACTGCGGGCGATACCGAGATAAGGGCCGTAGCGGAAGTTCGCGGCGTCATGCTCCGTGATGGTCATGAACTGATCGTCTTCGGGCACGTTCAACGCGTCGCGCATGGCACGGTACAGGCTGTCGAAGATCGCCTGCCGGTAGGCTTCCGGCTTTCCGGCGCGCAACGAGATGTGAAGCAACGGCATGGGGGGCCCTTTGATGTCCTGGCTTTACCGTAGGCGTCACCCGACTATTTTGATATGCTATGGATATTGATATCAGTGATGACGATTTGAAATGATAGAACGCCCCCTCGATCTGGCTGCCGTGCAGGCTTTCGTCCGCGTCGCCGAACTCGACAGCTTCACGCGCGCGGCCGAAGCCATGCGGACGACGCAAGGCGCGGTCAGCCTGAAACTGAAGCGGCTTGAAGAGCGGCTCGGCTGCCGCCTCCTCGAGCGCACACCCCGGCACGTACGGCTTTCGCCGCGCGGCGCGGTCTTCCTCGAACACGCCCGCGAACTGCTGGACGTCAACGATCGCGCCCTCGCGGCGTTTGCCGGCGCGCGGCAGCGTCTCACCATCGGCATCAGCGATCATGTGGCGGGGCCAGAGCTCGCCGCGCTGATCGCGCGCATGAATGCGCAGGACCCGCAGCTCTTGATCGAGATCCGCATCGGCTCCTCGGCCGACCTGCTGCAAAGCTTCGACCGGCGCGAACTCGATACGGTGATCGTGCGCCTGCATGCCGGACGCAGGGACGGCAAAGTGATCACGCAAGAAAAATTCGGCTGGTTTGCCGCGCCAGGCTGGCAGCATCGCGCGGATGAACCGCTGCCGCTCGCCACGATGCCAGAGCCGTGCGGCGTGCGCGCGATGGCGGAAAAGCTGCTCGATAAAGCCGGCATTCCCTGGACGGAAGTTTTCGTCGGCGGCGGCGTTGCCGCGGTCGCCGCCGCCGTCATGGCCGGTGTCGGCGTCGCCGCGCTGGCGCCGCGCATGCTGCCCTTCGGCGCTGTCGATGTCGGCAGAAAGCTCGGATTGCCCGAATTACCACGGCTGCCCGTTCTGCTTCACACACGGATCAAGGATGGCCGGCCCCGCGATGCACTGGCCGCGCTGTCGGCGGCGTTCAGGGGCGCGGTAAGGGGTTAGTCTCCGCCGCGACCTGCGTCGGCGGGCGGGCCGTTATTACTCCACCGAAAGGACTTCCAACTCGGAATCGTTGAGCAGCGCGATGTCGCCCACGCGCTTTCCAAGCAGCGCCTTGGCGATCGGGGAAATGTGCGAAATCGTTCCCTGCGCGGCGTCTGCTTCATCCTCGCCGACAATGCGAAACGACTGGGTCCTGCCGTCATCCCGTCGAAACGTCACGCGCCTGCCAAACAGGGCGAACTCGGGCGCGTCGGCGGCCTGAAACAACTGGGCGCTGGCCCTGCGTGCTGTGAAATAGCGCAGATCTCGTCTCGCGCGCGACATGGCCGTGCGATCGGTTTTCAGATCGGCATTCGTCTGCGCCATGGCGACGGCCTCTTTTGCCAGCGCAAGCGCGGCATCAAGTTGTGCCAGACCACTCTCGGTCACAAGATTCGGATGCGGCGAAATCGGCCGCTCGGGCAGATACGCGGCTGCAGCTTCGGTGTCTTCCTCTTTAGTAAAGGCGACGCTCATCGGCATATTTCCGGTGGGAGGGTAACGCGGGACCCGCGCCGCTTAAATATGGCCGCCGGGATGGCACCACAAGAGCCTCACCGCGCACGTGAGTGATCCGCCCCAAGGTGGCGTAGACGAGCGACGTCTAGAGTTGAAATAATTTCGGAGCGTTTGATGTCGCCGCTGGAGATTCAAATTGCAATCCCAGATGTTCTTCCTTTCTCCAAACGACCCGACATACACGATTGGGGGTCCCTCGCGCGTTGAACGCAAGGATGAAACGATCTGGAATCGGAAATTCGCCTTTAACTTTTATTTTAGCGCCTCCCTCCGAAATATCGGAGAGTTCGCAATCAAAGTACTTTTCCGGCTGAACAGCAATCCAGGCCGGATAGCGCACGGTTCGACGGACGTGCCTGCGTCTGTCACTTTCGGCCAAAGCCATTCTCCGCGTTATAGCCCGCAGCTCAGCCTGCTGCTTTCCAGCGGGATTCTTAGCTGATTCTGAAGGCAGCGCGTAGGGCGGGTTAGCCGACTTGTCCGCCGAAGCGCGGCGATCGAAGGCGGGAGGTGTAACCCGCCGGGCCGATAGTTTGGATTGGCGGTTACGTTTCGCTAATCTGCCCTGCGGTCCTTGGTGCGCCGTAATAACTCGAACCGCTTGGAGTCGCAATGTATCAGCTCAGCGAGTCGGCAATTACAAAACGAATTGAGTCATGGAAACTTATTGTACCTATCCACGACAACAATGGCGTCGATTTTGATCGTGACTTGATTGACTCAATCACACAGGGAATTGTGGATAACTTCCCCGGACTAACCGCGATCAATTGCGTAGGCCTCTGGAAGAGCGGCCAGCAAACGTTCAAAGATCGCAACCTCCAACTCATCATTGACGTTGCCGCTGACGATTTAGGCGCCGCTGAGAAATTTTTCTCGAAATACAAAGCCGACCTTGCTACGCATCTTCAACAAGAAAAAATTTATCTCACTCGTGAACAATCAAAGACAGAGGTGATTAGCTACGATGAATTTTTCAGGGAAGTAGGACTTGAGATTTCAACGAACACTTCAAATGAAGAGAAGCGTCGAACCGCGCAGAGCGTAATCGACAACGTTAACTTCATTGTCGCAAGAATGAGTTACGAAACGACGCTTCTTCGGCGTGATACTGCACGAAAGGTTATAATTTGGGAACGAAAAATCTGCGGGATGCTATTGCGATCAGAGCTGCCCGACGGTTACCCGCCAGGCACAGAGCTGATCGCTGCCGATAGGATCGACCACTATGTGGAATGGCTAAAAAACCCAAGAGATGTATTCGTAGTCGGAGATTGGGAATTTCAAAAATTTGTGATTTCCGGGCGGCCCTTTACGCCACTGATTGAAGCTAATGTGCCAACGGACGTTAATTTCGAAATAAGGCAATATCTGTCGCAGCGCGGCGAGCCTATTTCGCACAAAAGATTCATCGAAGAGTTCACAATGTCCATCATGTGTGGCGTGATGGCTTTCAGAGACGAAGGGTTCTTACCGGAAGAACTTTCAGTTTCGGTTGGAGCGGATGGGTCCATACAATGGACCACGGATCCAGATCGAAAAGTTGCATTTATATGTCCAGCGTCGATACCGGATCTTTCGATACAACACGAAATTCTACGATGCGTGAAATTAGCGATTGGCGCGTTATTCGAGGGGAGCCTCCCCGTCCTAGGGGTTCAACAAGCAAAGGCACTCCATCGATACGTTTTTAAGCGCGGTGTGGTTCGCCGTACTTTACAGGATAAACCACGTAATCACCCCTAAGCCGCGACCTGCGTCAGCGCCTTGATCACGTCGTCGACCACCGCCTCGACCAGAACCTTGTCGTCGCCTTCGGCCATGACGCGGATCAGCGGTTCGGTGCCGGAGGGGCGCACCAGCAGCCGGCCGCCGACGCCGAGCTTCTTTTCCGCGCCGGCGATGGCCGCCTTGACGCCGGCATTCTCCATCGGCTTGCCGGTCCGATAGCGCACGTTCTTGAGAATCTGCGGCAGCGGCTCGAAACGGTGGCAGACTTCCGACACCGGTTTGTTGCGGCGCTTGACCACGGCCAGCACCTGCAAGGCGGCGACGAAACCATCGCCCGTGGTGGTGTAGTCGGTCATGACGATGTGGCCCGACTGTTCACCGCCGACATTGTAGCCGTCGGCGCGCATGCGCTCGAGCACGTAACGGTCGCCGACCGGCGTGCGGATCAAATCGAGGCCGATGCCGCCGAGATAGCGCTCGAGGCCGAGATTGGACATCACGGTGGCGACCACGCCGTTGCCTTGCAGGCGGCCGTCTTCCTTCCAGCTTTCGGCGATGACGGCGAGCAACTGGTCGCCGTCCACGGTGTGGCCGCGCTCGTCGATGATCATGACGCGGTCGGCGTCGCCGTCGAGCGCGATGCCGATATCGGCGCGCATCTCGCGCACCTTGTGCGAGATCGCGGCCAGATCGGTCGAGCCGCAGTCCTTGTTGATGTTCATGCCGTTGGGTTCGACGCCGATCGAGATCACGTCGGCGCCAAGCTCCCACAGCGCGCCGGGCGCGACCTTGTAGGCGGCGCCGTTGGCGCAATCGATCACCACGCGCAGGCCGGATAGATCGATGGCGCGCGGCAGCGTGCGTTTGGCGAATTCGATGTAGCGGTCCTGCACGCCGTCGATACGCTTGGCGCGGCCGAGCTGGTCGCCTTTGGCCAATTGGGCGCTGAGGTCGGACTCCAGCAGCACTTCGATCCTGCTTTCGACCTCGTCGGACAGCTTGAAGCCGTCGGGGCCGAACAATTTGATGCCGTTGTCGTCGTAAGGATTATGCGAGGCGGAAATCATGACACCGAGATCGGCGCGCATCGAGCGCGCCAGCATGCCGACGGCGGGCGTCGGGATCGGGCCGGTCAGCAGCACGTCCATGCCGACCGAGGTAAACCCCGCCACCAAGGCGGTCTCGATCATGTAGCCGGACAGCCGCGTGTCCTTGCCGATGAGAACGCGATGACGGTGCTCGCCGTTCTTGAACACGAGTCCGGCGGCCTGCCCCACTTTGAGCGCGAGTTCCGGCGTGATGACCTTGTTGGCCCGGCCGCGAATACCGTCGGTGCCAAAATAACGGCGAACCATGAACTGCCTCTACTCTTAACTCTACAAACTCTGCGGGCGCCAACAGCCGCGTCGATGAACGGCCCCGTCTTTTGCCGCAAACAGGCCTGCCCGCAATGCTTTTTATAGGCCCAAGGGATGAATTTACGTCAAAAATTGTGAGGAATTCTTACCAACGGCCAACCGCGCGTTAACGAAGCCCCAGCCATGACAGCCCGAACGGCCGCAGAACTGCCCTGGAACCGGGCATTTCGCCGCCTCCGCCGCTGTGCTACTTCCCATTCGGTAACCATTTTTCTGCCGGGCGGCGCTTCATGAAGAATA
>CAITEM010000245.1 GCA_903891395.1 uncultured Hyphomicrobiales bacterium
CGACTACGAATTCATGTCGTCGACCGATTGCTACAAGTCCGGCCGCTTCGACGCCACGCTGCTCAAGATGCTCGAGCGCTTCGACAAGGTCATGGCGATCATGCTGCCGTCGCTCCGCGAGGAGCGCGCCGCGACCTATTCGCCGTTTTTGCCGATCGATCCGCGCAGCGGTGTCGTGCTGCAAGTGCCGATCCTGTCTCATGACGCCAAGCGCGGCACCATTACCTACGAAGATCCGGAAACGCAGGAGCGCTTCACGGTCCCGGTCACCGGCGGCCGCTGCAAACTGCAATGGAAGCCGGATTGGGCGATGCGCTGGGTTGCGCTCGGTATCGACTATGAAATGGCCGGCAAGGATCTGATCGATTCGGTGAAGCTGTCCGGTGAAATCTGCCGTGCGCTCGATGGCCTGCCGCCGGAAGGGTTCAATTACGAACTGTTTCTCGACGAAAACGGCCAGAAGATTTCCAAGTCGAAGGGCAATGGCCTGACCATCGACGAGTGGCTGCGCTACGCCAGCCCGGAAAGCCTGTCGCTGTTCATGTACCGCGAGCCGAAGTCGGCCAAGCGGCTGTATTTCGACGTGATCCCGCGTCAGGTCGACGACTATCAGCAATTCCTCGACGGCTTCGAGAAGCAGGAGATCAAGCACCGCCTCGGCAATCCGGTCTGGCACATCCATGCCGGCCAGCCGCCGAAGCCGGACATGCCGGTCACTTTCACGATGCTGCTGACGCTGGTGTCGTCGTCGAACGCCGAGAATGCCGAGACGCTGTGGGGCTTTATCGGCCGCTACCGTCCCGGTGTGACGCCGCAGACCCATCCTAAGCTGAACGCGATGGTGCAGTACGCCATCCATTATTTCCGCGACTTCGTGCTGCCGACCAAGAAATTCCGTCCGGCCGGCGATGCCGAGCGTGCGGCGCTGACCGATCTGCGCGACGCGCTCGGCCAGTTGCCGGCGGACGCGACCGCGGAGCAGATCCAGGACGTGGTCTACGAGATCGGCCGTCGCGAACCGTTCCTCGACGAGAAGAAGAAGGCCAAGGACGGCAAGCCGGGCGTGTCGCTCGACTGGTTCAACATGCTGTACCAGGTGCTGCTCGGCCAGGAGAAAGGCCCGCGCTTCGGGTCTTTCGTCGCGGTCTATGGCTTGCAAAATACCGTCGACATGATCGACGGCGCGCTGGCGAGAAGCGCGTAATCCCTTCGCCGTTTACAGGCGAGGGATAAGTTCTACGAAAACATCTCGACCTTGCCGTTGAGCGCCATTAAGCCGGTTTCGATCTTCAGCGACGGCTGCTTCTCGCCGACCTGTTTGCGGAATTCCATCAGCGCGGCTTTATGCGTCTCGGTTTCGATCTGCGGATTGGCAACCTTGTCGGCGCCATAGGCGATCTTGGCCGCGCCGCAGTCGCGGTGGTTGATCGCGATCACCTTCGGGATGTGATGCAGCTGCATCGAGGCGGCGAGGTTGTCCCAGAACGCCGGGGCCCAGGTCTTGAAGGCGGGCGCGACCACGCCGATCGAAGCGCCAGCGAAAGTGAACTGGCTGTATTTACCGATCATCTTGCGCGACTTCATGTAGTTGATCGTCGGCAGCGGAAAGCGTGGATCGATGCAGGTCACCACCATCGCTTCGTAATTGCCTTCGGCGCCGAAGGCGAACTGGGGAAATGCCGCGAGCATGCCGGCTCCCGCAGATATCTGCAGAAAACGGCGGCGGTCGAAGCGGCCGCGCAATATGTCACCGCAACAGGCGCAGGCGGTCGGATGAGCGAGTGTACCTTCGGTCATTGCAGCCCCCAAACTAGATTGATGGCGTGACCGTAGCCGAATCCGGACCGGCTTGCCAGCCGGGGACGCTGTTACGAGGCGTCCTTCGATTTATTGGCTCGCCCAGACGACGCGCGCGATCCAGACGACATCGGACATTGGCAAGGTACGGTCGCGGTGTTCGGCGTTCAGCGATTTGAGCTCCACGACCTTGCTGTTCTTGCGCTTGAGCTCCTTGACCATGACTTCGTCGTTCTTGGTCTTGACCACGACCCGGTCGCCCTTGCGCACCGTTGCCGCGGGCGACACGACGATGGTATCGCCGTCGCGATAGGCCGGCTTCATCGAGTCGCCGGAAATCTCCAGCGCATAAGCGTGTTCGTCGGAGACCGAGGGAAAAGCGATTTCCTCCCAGCCTTTGCCGACCGGGAAACCGCCGTCATCGAAATAGCCGCCGCTGCCGGCCTGCGCAAAGCCGATCAACGGCACGCTGGTAATCGCCGGTTTGCCGCCATCGGTGATGAGCGTGACGAAGGTGTCGACCTTGGTATTGGTGGCGGCGAGCGCCTTGGCCACCGATTCGGTCGACGGCCAGCGCGGCCTGCCTTCCGGTGTGATCCGCTTCGACTTGTTGAAGGTGGTCGGGTCGAGACCCGACTTCTTGGCGAGGCCCGATGCGGTCATTTTTGAGCGCGCGGCGAGACGGTCGATGGCCGTCCAGATCTGGCTATGTGTCAGCATGGCAATCCCGATGATCCCTTGAGAAGGCGGCGAAGTGTGACTTGAGGTCCATTTTTAGGAATTATAGCCGTGAGTCGCGGCTTTGTCACAACGAATCTTCACGTCTCTCGAAACTATCCAAACCTTGTCTTGAACAACCCCGAGACCCGCCGATAGGGTCGAACCTCACGTCCCATCCTTGGAGCCGTTCGTGGTAATCGGGCTGATCGACCGCTTGTCCCGCCCTTTCATGCGGGCCCTCGACCCCGAGGACGCGCACACTCTGACGGTGAAGGCGCTGCGCCTGATGCCGTTGCCGGCGCCTAAGCCGGAACCGCTCGAACTGGGCGTTCGAGCCTTCGGGCTCAATTTTCCCAATCCCGTCGGACTGGCTGCCGGTTTCGACAAGAACGCGCTGGCACCGGACGCCATGCTGCGGCTGGGTTTCGGCTTCGTCGAAGTCGGTACCGTGACCCCCCGCGCCCAGAAAGGAAATCCGCGGCCGCGCGTGTTCCGGCTGGCGGCGGACGAGGGCGTCATCAACCGCCTTGGCTTTAACAACGAAGGCAGCGCGGTGGTGCTCGGCCGGCTGGCCGCGCGGGCCGATGCCGGCGGCATTGTCGGCGTCAATATCGGCGCCAACCGCGACACCGCCGACCGCGCCGACGACTACGTGCGGCTGATCGAGACCTTCGCGCCGGTGGCGGGCTATTTCACGGTCAACGTGTCGTCGCCGAACACGCCCGGCCTGCGCGACCTGCAGCAGGCTTCGGCGCTCGACGATCTCCTGGCGCGCGTCATCGAGGCCCGCGAGCGGGTGCGGCCCGTGGCGGGACCGACGCCGGTATTGTTGAAGATCGCGCCCGATCTGACGCTGCCCGACCTCGACGATGTCGTTGGCATCGCGCGCAAGCACCGCGTTGATGGCATGATCGTCGGCAACACCACGATCTCGCGGCCGGGCTCGCTGCGCGAGCGCGACACAGCGGGCCAGGCCGGCGGGTTGTCGGGCAAGCCGTTGTTCCGGCTCTCGACGCGCATTCTCGCTGAAACCTATGTGCGCGCCGAGGGCGCGTTTCCGCTGATCGGCGCCGGCGGCATCGATTCCGGCGCGGCGGCGCTGGCCAAGATCAGAGCCGGCGCGACCTTGAGTCAGCTCTATAGCGGGTTGGTCTATCGCGGCATCGGCATGGTGGCGCAGATCAAGGCCGAACTGCTGGCGGCGACGAAAAAGGGAAATCGGCCCACGCTGGCGGCGATGGTCGGCAGCGCCGCGGCGGATATCACGGCGGAAAGCTGGCCGAGCTGATTATTTGCCGCGCGGCGCGTTGATCAGGCGCAGGATCAGCCAGATCGGCACCACGATCACCGCGCCAAGCAGCAGATAGCGCCAGACCCAGCGGAACGCGTCGAAGCCCATATTCCAGATCGACAGCGCCAGCCGTTCGAGGCTGCGCACGATGTCGAACGGATCGAGGCCGAGCGCCGACATGATCACGCCGACCAGGATCGATACCAGGATCAGCCGTCCGATCACCGCCAGCGGCGAGCCGCCGAAGAATCGGCTGACAGGGTCGGCGCGCATCGTGGGCTCCGGGGGCTTCTCGATCTCATTCATGGATCTCACCTGACGTATGTTGGGCTGGCCGGTCAAGCCGCCCGTCCGATCTCGATCTTCGCCAGCATCTTTTCCAGCGTTTCCAGGCGGTCGGCGTCGCGCGGCGGCTTGTCCCAGCGCAGCCGGCTGATGCGGGGAAAGCGCATTGCCACACCCGACTTGTGCCGCATCGAACGTTGCAGGCCTTCGAACGCTACTTCCAGCACCAGCCCGGCGCCGGGTTCGTGGGTGACTTCGCGCACGGGGCCGAACTTGTTGACGGTATTGCGCCGCACGAAGCGGTCGATCTCTTTCAATTCGTCGTCGGTGAAACCGAAATAGGCCTTGCCGACCGGCACAAGTTGATCGCCGTCCTCGCCTTGGTGCCAGACGCCGAAGGTGTAGTCCGAATAAAACGACGAGCGCTTGCCATGGCCGCGCTGCGCATACATCAGCACCGCGTCGATGATCATGGGATCGCGCTTCCACTTCCACCACGGGCCTTTCGGCCTGCCGGGCACATAGACCGAGTCGCGCCGCTTGAGCATGACACCTTCGACCGCTTCGGCATCGGCGCCGGCGCCGCCTTCCGCGGGGTTGGCGCGCGCCGCGATCAACTGGTCCCACGTATCGAACTTCACCAGTGGCGACAGGTCGATGCGCGGGTCGCCGAGTTCCGCAATGAATTTTTCCAGCCGCGCGCGGCGTTCGGCGAAGGGCAGTTCGCGCAGGTCGTCGCCGTTTTCCGACAGCAGATCATAGGCGCGCAGATGCGCCGGGAACTCAGCCAGCAGCTTCGGCGTCACCGCCTTGCGATTGAGCCGTTGCTGCAGCACGTTGAACGACTGCACGCGGCCCTCACGCAGGATCAGCAACTCGCCGTCGATCGCGGCGGGCAGGCGCAGGGTTTCCAGCAGATCGGGAAAGCTCTTGGAAATATCCTCGCCGGTGCGCGAATAAAGCCGCGCGACGATATTGCCGTCCTCGTCCGTGCCGCTCACCGCCTGGACGCGGATGCCGTCCCATTTCCATTCCGCGGTGAAGTCTTTGGGGTCGAGCGATGCCAAATCCGTGTCCTCGATCGCGTGCGCCAGCATCGCCGGGCGGAAC
>CAITEM010000246.1 GCA_903891395.1 uncultured Hyphomicrobiales bacterium
CGATCCGCCGAACTATCTCGGCGTCGCCGGCGAGATGGTCGACCGCGTGCTGGCAAGCCGGAAGAAGTAGGCCCCCTTATCCCTCCCCTTTCAGGGGAGGGATTCAGATGGCATCGTGCGCCTGATCGCGACCGCCACGACCAGCGTCAGCGCGCCGATCAACACGAACAACCGCGGCACGCCGGTGCCGAAATGCTGCAGCACCGCCACAAGCACGGTGCCGCCGGTCATAAAGGCCGCGTTGAGGATGTTGACGGCGGCGACGGTGCGCGCGCGGTAGTCAGCACCGGACCAGGCCTGCACGGCCGCGAAGGCCGGCACGATGAACAGCCCGCCGGCGATGGCCAGGCCCGCCAGATCGACGGCGACGCGAATGCCGAGTGCCGACGCAAACACCACGCCCGGCGCCTGCGGCGCCGTCTCGGCGACAACGCCCAGCGTCGCAAAGCCGATATCGAGCGCGAACACGCCGAGCAGCACGCAGCCGGCCAGCGTCGTGTTGAGCACGATGCGGCCGCGCGCGATCGCGGCGGCCAGCGCCGAGCCGACGCCGACCGCGATCGAGAACAACGCCAAGTAGGCCGTCACCGTGTCCTCGTTGCCGCCGATCAAGGTCTTGATCAAAGGCGGCAGCAACGACAGCACGACGATGCCGACCAGCCAGAACCAGCTCGTCACCATCGCGCCCCACCACAAACGGGAATCGGTGCGCAGATGACGGATCATCGCCACGGTGGACGTCGCGATATTTTTCGACACCTTGAGCTGCGGCGCGCCCTCGCCAGTCGGCGGAATGAACAAGCTTACACCCCAGCAGGCCAACGCAAAGCCCATCACCAGCCAGACGAACGTAACGCTGTCGCCGCCACGCGCGGCAAGGCCGCCGACGATGGTGCCGGTGAGAATGGCGATGAAGGTCGCGCCTTCGATCAGCGCGTTGCCGGTCGGCAACTGCTCGCGGCGTAAATGGTCGGGCAGAATTCCGTATTTGAGCGGCCCGAACAAAGCGGCGATGACGCCGAAGCCCGCCAGCGCGGCGAACAAGATCGGGATCGACTGTCGCGCGTAACCCAGCGCCGCCAAGGCGGCGACGAATATCTCGGCGAACTTCAGCGTCCGCGCCACGCGTGCTTTGTCGTACCGGTCGGCCAGTTCGCCGCCGAGCGCGGAGAGAAAGAAATACGGCGCAATGAAAATCGCGCTGGCGGTCGTGATCAGCGCTTCGGAGCCGGCGCCGCCGAACAGAATGAGGAAGACCAAAGCGGTCTTGAGGAAGTTGTCGTTGAAGGCGGCGAAAAACTGGCACCAGAACAGGGGCGCAAAACGTCGCGACAGCATCAGAGGGGGCGGCATACCCGGTCCATAACACAAAGTTCCGTCTGTCGCGGATGCAGCAAACACAAAAAAATAAGGCGGCCTTCTGGCCGCCTGAAGTGGATGCTACCGATAACTCACTCAACTAACGGCGAAAATCGCGGGCCGCTTTGGCTTCCTCCTGGGATTCGATGGCAAGGGCGCCAAATCCAAATCCCAAAGCGACGGCGAGCGAGATCAAGAAGAACGATATCCACATCACGAGGCTCCACGTTGGCGCGATCGGCGCGCGGGAAGTCTGGCGTGAAGAACGCACTGAGCCTGATCCTGTTCCCCGGCGATAGCTCGGCGTGCCATGCAGGTGTGTTTTCGCTATCCACAACCGTTCAATTTTGAAGGCAAATTGAGGGGACGGGAACTTTAGCTAAAGCCGGACCGCAGCGGCCAACTCGCCGCCGGCCACGACGCGCAGGTCGAGTTCCCGGAATTCGGCGTAGATTTTGCGCAGCCAGCGCTGCAATTCGATGTGCGCATCGATCGGGATGTTGGCGGCATTGGCCAGATCGCCGCCCGAAAACGAGAACGGCGGCGTCTCGATATATTTGCGCAAGGCCGCCGTCAGGGCCGCCACCCGCAAAGGCGAGGTGTCCGCCGCGACGAACGAATACCGGTCGCGGTGTGGCATCGCTCCGAGCAACTCGTTGTACACCGGCGTCACCGTCAAATCCGCATCGGCGCGCAGCCGTTCGTAGGCCTCGACCGAGGTGCTGTCCGGCGTCGCCATGAACAGCACCGACGGCGCGATGTGGCGCCGCTGCGCTTCCTCGGCAAAGCGCAAGCGCTTCGCCAGCGCGAAGAACGCCTCGAACCGTTCATGACCGACGTCGACGATCTTGGGCACGCCGTCGTCGGCCACCAGGCGATCGAACAGCGCCATCTGTCCCTTGACGTCGCCGATGCCGGCGACGGCGGCGTGCTCGGGCAGGAATTGCGCCAGCGTACCCTCGCCGGCATTGAGATCGAAGGCCGCGACGGGGCGGTCCTCGTGAATGTGAAAATCCGTCAGCAACCGCGCCAGCAATGTCTTGCCGACGCGCGGCCGCGGCGATGCAACGATGGTGACCGAGTTGCGGAACGACATTCGTCTCTGCATCCACCCATCAGGCCGGGGCGCGGGCCTTCGGCCTGGTCTGCCCCCTGAGAAGTGGTCCTCCCTGATGTATGGCTTATGGCCTGATGGAGGACTGAAGAATGCCAAGGAAGAGACACACGGCTGAAGAG
>CAITEM010000247.1 GCA_903891395.1 uncultured Hyphomicrobiales bacterium
GCGCCGCAGGTGTGTGAACGATAGCGATGCATGGTCATTCTGGGCCGATCCGGCAGCGATTCTGGTGGGTGTGAGGTGCGCGAAAAGCGCATGGGGGGTGGGCTTTGTCAAGATAAGGCACATGGCTGAAAAAGGCCTAACGGCTCGACAGACTCAGGGTTATCTGCAAACTCGGCAGACAGTCGCCGGAGCGTGTCTTGTCGAAGCCGAAGCCCCCGAACCCTGCCAAAAGCAAGACAGCGCCGCCTGCCGACATGTCCACGGCGGAGGCGACCGTGGCCACGCTGCTCACACACGGAATTAATACCGTCTACGCGCTGCCCGGCGTCCACAACGACCATCTGTTCGACGCCTTTCAGCGCGCCGGCGGCAAGCTCCGCGTCGTCCATGCCCGCCACGAACAGGGCGCGGCCTATATGGCGCTGGGCGCGGCGTTGGCGACGGGAAAACCGCAGACCTACTCCGTGGTGCCGGGACCGGGGCTGCTGAACTCCGGTGCTGCGCTCTTGACCGCCTATGGCATGAACGCGCCGGTGCTAGCGCTGATCGGGCAGATACCGCACGACGCCATCGGCCGCGCCATGGGTCATCTGCACGAGATCCGCGATCAGGCCGGCATCATCGCGCGGCTGGTCGATCATTCCAGCCGCATCAATGGCCCGGCGGATGCGCCGGCCAAAGTTGCCAAGGCAATCGCGTCTATGCACCAGAGTCGGCCGGGACCGGCGGCGGTGGAATGCGCGATCGACCTCTGGGGCAGGCGCGGCAAGACCGGCACGATTCCGTCGCCCGCGCCGCTGCGCGCGCCGCGCATTGATGACGACGCCGTCAAAGCGGCCGCCAAGGTTCTCGGCAAAGCCAAGCGCGTGATGATCGTTACCGGCGGCGGCGCGCAGGATGCATCAGCCGAAGTCACACTGCTTTCCGACATGCTGCAAGCGCCGGTGCTCGCCTATCGCCGCGGACGCGGCGTGCTGGATGGCCGAAGTCCCTTCAGCGTGACGCTGCCCCTCGGTCATGAACTCTGGAAAGACGCCGACGCCGTGCTCGCGGTCGGCACCAGGCTCAATCCGATGACGGCATGGGGCGTCGACAACAAGCTTGCCGTCGTCCGCGTCGATGCCGACCGTGACGAGCCTGCGCGCTACCGCAAGCCGAAGGTGGCGCTGATCGGCGACGCCGCGCCGATTTTGCGCAAGCTGATCGACGCGCTCGCCAAGACCAACGACAAGCGCACCTCGCGGCGCGATGAGATGCAGCAGCGCCAGGCGAAGCTGCGCCAACGCCTTGGCAAACTGGCGCCGCAACTCGCCTTCCTCGACGTCATTCGCCGCGAGCTACCCGAAGACGGCATTCTGGTCGACGAAGTGACGCAACTCGGCTTTGCCGCCCGCCTCGCCTTTCCGGTCTACAAGCCGCGCACGTTTCTCTCGCCCGGTTTCCAGGACAATCTCGGCTGGGGCTACGCCACCGCGCTTGGCGCGCAGCACGCGCGGCCCGAGGTGCCGGTGTTGTCGATCAATGGCGATGGCGGTTTCATGTATACCGCCAACGAAATGGCGACCGCGGTGCGCCACACGATTCCGCTGGTCGCGATCGTGTTCGCCGACGGCCATTTCGGCAACGTGAAACGCATCCAGGAGGAGCAGTTCGGCGGCCGGCTGATCGCCAACGACCTCGCCAACCCGGACTTCGTCAAATTCGCCGACAGCTTCGGCGCCACCGGCCGGCGCGCCCGCAATCCAGACGAGTTGGGCACGGCGCTGCAACTGGCCTTTGCCCGGCGCGAGGCGACTCTCATCGAGGTCCCCGTCGGCGCGATGCCGTCCCCGTGGGAATTCATCCACATGCCGCGCGTGCGCGGGTTATCGCGCGAAAAACTGTCATAACCGCCCCGGATCGGGTAAGGCTCATTCCCACAATGCACTCCATCACCACCACCTCCGAACTGACCGACGTCTGCGCGCGCATGACGAAATTTCCCTTCGTCACGGTCGACACCGAATTCCTGCGCGAGACCACCTATTATCCGCTCTTGTGCGTGGCGCAGATGGCCTCGGCCGAGGAGGCCGTCGTTGTCGACGCGTTA
>CAITEM010000248.1 GCA_903891395.1 uncultured Hyphomicrobiales bacterium
CCTGCGGGCTTTAGCGGATGAACCGTCTCCGCCCCCAATCCGAGGGCGCGCGGAACGCCGGGGCCACAACAGCCCCGCAGCCTCGTGTGATGTTGAGTGAGATTCACACGAGTTAGTCACCACGAAGTTGCCGGTTCCCCGGCGCTCCGCGCGCGATGTTTGAGGTTTGCTCCGCGTCGGTCCCGGTGGGAGACCCGTTCGTTCGCTGCATCAGTTACAAATGCCACGACGCTCCACCGGCGAGCCCCGGCCACTCGGCCGCATGCGCTGACAGGCATGCAATCGGCCTACCGGGCCGTCAGGGGACCCTAGCGTGCGGACTGCACGCCGGACCAAACGCGGCTTGGACCGCCGTCGGGTTGTTTGCGTCGCATCTCCAACGCCCCGTCCGGCCACCGCTCCCCGCCTCAGCATCTAATGACGCTGATCAAACGCCCCTCGGTAGAATGAGGCGGGATGACACCTATATAATCCTAGGCTTTAATACAGTCAAGAGATATTTTGATTAAATTCCGCTGCCCGCCCCGGCGCTTCATTGGCGGCAGTGGCCGCGACAATAGGCCCAGCGCGTCGCATACCAGGCGGCTTTCAGACTCTTTTGCCCCGGCGTTAAACTGTCCCACCAGGCGCGAAGCCCATCGCAGCCGTCGCAGCCCTGAATAGGACTGCCGCCTTGCCCGGTGGAAGTGCCGATGCCTCCGGCGACGACCCAGACAAAGACGACGATAATCGCAATAATCAAAATTACCCCAAACATGGCGGCTCCTCCGTTGGAAGTGAGCCTTCATCATAGGTTGTATTATCAAGGTATGCTACCAAATGGGCGAGGCTGAAAGCTACACCGCCGCCGCCACCCTCTTGCCGAACACGTCGGTCCCCAACTTGCCGCCGAGATCACCGATGCGCGCATCCATCTAACCAATCTCAAACGCCGACTAAGGCTAAAGGTGCTATAAAATTTTCTTTAGCCGAGAGGGAATTCATGGACGCTCGAGTATCAGACCTCCTTCGTGACTTAAAAGTGACCAGCGGCTGTCGTTTCATATCCGCCAACCGACTAAGGCGTCGCGACAGCAGGACCGCAATACTCATCGCCGTGGCGTCGGTCATCGTAATAGCGCTGACGGTTCTTCCATTTATCTACAAACTGACATCCGGCGTTTCGAGCGACCTAAGTGTGGCGACACTCGTAATGTCTTTGGTGATATTGGCAGCATCTTTACTTCAATACAGCAGCGGCGATGCGGCGACAGCCGAGCAACACCATCGGTGCGGCCTCGAGGTTCGCGAATTGCGACGCAGACTACGGGATCAAGCGGAGACAATTGAAAACGCAGCCTTGGGAGAGATCACCCATGCCTATAATGCAGTCCTACAAAAATATAGCATCAACCATGACGAAATTGACTTCCGCCAATATCAAATCGAGCATCCTTCGGAATTCGCTCTTTCTGGAGCGCGGCGATTTGCGATTTCTGTCCAGCTATTAGTGGCGGGTAGAGCTGCATACATGCTGATGATTGCGGCGAAGGCAGTAGTTTTCGGCTGGCTCATTTTTTGGCACGTATTGCCCGCACGGATATTAGAAAGCAATCTTCCTCCGCATTCGAACTGAAATATTTCAGAGCTACCCTACCGCCTGTGCGACCCTCTTGCCGAACACGTCGGTGCCCAACTTGCCGCCAAGATCGCCGGTACGGCCATCAGGTGTGGCGATGACGCGATCGAGTGCGCCTTCGATCGCCTGCGCCGCCTTCAGCAGCTTGTCGTCGCCGCGGCGTTCGCCGAGCCAGGCCAAGAGCATCGCTGCCGAGCCGATCAGCGACGATGGATTGGCGATATTCTTGCCGGCGATGTCGGGCGCCGAGCCGTGCTGCGCCTGCGCCACACCATACTTGTCGCCGGCATTCACGGAGGCCGCGAGGCCGAGGCTGCCGGCGATCTCCGAGGCCTCGTCCGACAGAATATCGCCGAACATATTGGTGGTGACGATCACGTCGAAGGCGCCAGCATCACGGATCAGCAGCGCCGCCATGGCGTCGATAATGCGCTCCTCGTATTGCACCTGCGGATACTTTGCCGCGACCTTGCGTGTACATTCGAGATAGAGCCCGTCGGAAATGCGCAGCACGTTGGCCTTGTGCACGCAGGTGATCTTCTTGCGGCGCTGCATCGCCAGCTTGAACGCAGTCTCGGCAATGCGCATCGAGCCTTCGCGCGTGATCTTGCGCACCGCCAGCGCCACGTCCGGCGTCGGCATGAACTCGCCGCCACCCATGAACATGTTGCGGTCGGCGTAGAAGCCTTCGGTGTTCTCGCGCACGACGACGAGATCGACGGCCTTGCCGCAACGCGGCGGGAAGCCTTCGCGCGAGCGCGCCGGGCGGATGTTGGCGTAGAGATCGAGGCGCTTGCGCAACTCGCCGGATGGGTTGAGTCCGCCTTTGTCGCGCGGCGGATAGTCGTTATGCGACACCGGCCCGAGCAGCACGCCGTCGGACGCCTTGGCGGCGGTCTCGACCGCGTCGGGGAACGTGGTGCCGCCAGCCTTGTGCGCGACCCAGCCGATATCGGCCTTGCTGAATTCGAAATTCAAACCGAACTTCTTGTCGGCGGCCTGCAGCACCTCGAGCGTCGCCGCGGTGATCTCCGGGCCGATGCCATCGCCCTCCAGCACCAGAATACGCAATGTCATGAACGTCTCTCCCTAACCGCTCTTGTGCGACGGCGGGTTCGTATAGCTCGAAAGAAGACCGCTAGCTACGTGGTTGCCGCATATCAG
>CAITEM010000249.1 GCA_903891395.1 uncultured Hyphomicrobiales bacterium
AGGGTGACCACTATCCTTGCTGGAGAAACGTAAGATACCCGCCGCCATGCCGAACAGCGCGAAGACGCCGGTGGTGCCGAGCACCGCCAGCAGCGTCAGGATATAGGTCTCGGCGTGCTCGCGGCCGATGTAGACGAGGCCGGCGGCGGCGGCGACCAGCGCCAGCGCGACCAGCAGCACCATGCCGACCGAGCCGGCACGCGGCGCGCTCTGGCTCTTGTCGAAAGCCTGCCGCGCTTGCCCCTCGTTCGGGTCCGGCGTCGGTTTTGCTGCCCGTTCCTGGCCTGCCATGACTCTTGAGTGCCTTAAGCCGCCCCACTGGCGCAAGAGCCAGATTCAGCTAATCCCTCGCCAATTCCGCTCTTTGGATAACGCGGGACCCTTAGTTCGCGCGCAAGCCGCTCCGG
Organism: uncultured Hyphomicrobiales bacterium; assembly: GCA_903891395.1. Lineage (GTDB taxonomy): Bacteria > Pseudomonadota > Alphaproteobacteria > Rhizobiales > Xanthobacteraceae > Pseudolabrys. The sequence continues at coordinate 408 of CAITEM010000249.1, forward strand.
CGCAGTTTCATGACATAGCCGATGACCTCGGCGACCGCCTTGTAGTGCTCGGGCGGGATCGCCTGGTCGATCTCGACGGTGGCGTGCAGCGCACGGGCCAGCGGCGGGTTTTCGACGATCGGCACGCCGTGCTTGGTGCCCATTTCCCTGATCTTGAGCGCCACCGCGTCCATGCCCTTGGCGACGCAGATCGGCGCCTCCATGCCGCGCTCATATTCCAGCGCGATGGCGTAGTGGGTCGGGTTGGTGATGATCACCGCCGCCTTCGGCACCTTCTGCATCATGCGCCGGCGCTGCTTGATATTGCGCACCTGCTTCATCTTGTTCTTGATGATGGGGTCGCCTTCGGTCTGGCGGAACTCTTCCTTGATCTCCTGCAGCGACATCTTCTGCCGCCCCCACCAGTCGCGGAACTGGAACAGATAGTCGGCGGCGGCGACCGCCGCGAGCATGGCGACCACCGCGCCCATCAGCTTGAGCGCCAAGGTCAGCGTCAGCGGCAGGATCGCCGCCGGATCGGTGCGCTCGAGGCCTTCGAGACGGCCCCACTCGGGCCACATCATCGCGGTCAGCACGCTGCCCATGAGGATGATCTTGACGATGCCCTTGGCGAGATTGGCCAGCGCCTGTTTGGAAAACAGCCTTTTGAGGCCGGCCATCGGCGACACTTTGGAAAATTTCGGCGTGATGCCGTCGAAGGACCACACCAGCCGGTGCTGCACGAGGTTACCGGCGGCGGCCGCCACGATCAGAATGAAAAACGGCATCGCCACCGCGGCCAGCATTTCAAGGCCGAGCTTCTGGAACAGCCCCGGCAGCGCCGGGCCATCGACTCGAATGTCGTGCGCATTGGCAATGAGGCCGCGCATGGTGGCGGACAAATCGGTGGTCATGGTGGCGCCATAGGCACTCAGCGCCAGCGTGGCGCCGGCGATCACGAACCAGGTGCTGACTTCCTGGCTCTTGACGACGTCGCCGCGCTGCAGCGCCTCGTCAAGACGCTTCTGTGTCGGGTCTTCTGTTTTATCGCCTTCGTCTTCACCCGCCATGATCGCTCCCGGTCAGGTGTGCGGCGCGATGTCGCGCAGCACACTCTCGAGATAATCGGTGAAGGTGCCCATCATCGCCGCCATCACGACGATCAGCAGCGCAAAGCCGAGCAAAATCGACAACGGCAGACCGATGAAGAAGACCTGCATCTGCGGCATCAACCGAGACAGCACGCCGAGGCCGAGATTGAACAGCAGGCCGAACACCAGAAACGGCGCCGACAGTTGAATGCCAATGCGAAACGAGGTCGCAATGATCTTGGTAATATGCTGGGCAACGTCGCCGACAATCGGCATCTCGCCCGGCGCAAAGATCGTATAGCTGTCGTTGAGCGCCGCGATCACCAGATGATGCATGTCGGTGGCGAAAATCAGCGTCAGGCCGAGCAACGTCAGGAAGTTGCCGACCAGCACTCCTTGCTGATTCTGCGTCGGATCGACCGCGGTGACGAAACCGAGACCCAGTTGCTGTGCCACGACAAAGCCCGCGGTCTGCAAGGCCGAGATCGCCAGCCGCGCGGTCAGGCCGAGCACCGCGCCAATGATCAATTCCTGGAACAGCACGACCAGCACCGGGCCGATGGTGTTGAGATCAACCGTATAGGCATTCTGATGCGACGGCAGCAGGATGGCGGTCAGCACCAAAGCAATGCCCAATCGCACACGCGTCGGCACCGTCATTTCGCCGATGCCAGGCATCATCATGATCATGGTGCCGACCCGCGCGAAAGTCAGCAGGAAGGCCGCGGCCAGGACGGGCAGAAATGAAACATCGATTTTCATGAGGCCGCCGCCCGCTCACTCGCGCGCGCTTGCCGCCGCGAAGCCAAAGCGGCGTCGCTTTGGCGGAGCAAAGAGCGAGAATCCAGGGTCACAAAGAAAGCGCCGGCCGATGTCGCCCCTGGGTCCCCACTTTCGCGGGGACGAACGGAATGACGGGGCAATTCCATGACCTCAACCGCTGATGATGCGCGCGGCGATCCGCAGCATCTCGGCGTGCAGCTTGTCGGCCATGAAGGGCAGCGCGATCAACAGCGACACGAAAATCGCCAGGATCTTCGGCACGAAAGCCAGCGTCATTTCCTGGATCTGCGTCAGCGCCTGCACCAGCGAGATGGCGACGCCGACCGCGAGGCCGACGAGCATCACCGGCGCCGAGACGATGATCAATGTGTAGATGGCTTCGCGCGAGACATCGAGTACTTCAGGTCCGGTCATTGGATTCCTTTAAATGTCCCCGCTTGGGAAAAATCAGATCGGCATCTTCATGATGTCTTCGTAGGCCGCGATCACCTTGTCGCGCACCGCCACCACCGCATCGATGGCGACTTCGGTTTCCGAGACCGCGGTGACGACGTCCACCAGGTTGGACTTGCCATTGACCATGGCTCGGCTTTGCGTGTCGGATTTCTTGCCGGTCTCGTTGACGGCATCCATCGCCTCCTTGAGCACGGAGGTGAAGCTGGTTTCGCTTTTGGCGCCGCCGCCGATCGCGCCGGCGAGCGCGGCCGAGGGATCGGCGATGCGGGCGACGCTGGCATAGGCACTGGCGGCGGCGAGCGGTGAAGCCATGATGATGTCGTCCTTGTCTCGTTAGTCGGCGTGAACTTGGTTGGAACCGGTGCTTCAGGCCTTGAGGATGTCGAGCGTGCGCTGGATCATGCGGCGCGTGGCGCTGATGACGTTGACGTTGGCTTCGTAGGACCGCTGGGCGTCGCGCATGTCGGTCATTTCGACCAGGGTGTTGACGTTGGGATATTTGACGTTGCCGTTGGCGTCGGCGGCCGGATGACCCGGCTCGTATTTCAGACGGAAGTCGGAGGTGTCGGGACGAATCTTGCCCATGGAGACGACGTGGGCGTCGAGCGCGCGGTCCATTTCGCTGGTGAAGGTCGGCACCTTGCGGCGGTAGGGATCGGCGCCGGGACTTGCCGGCGTCGAATCGGCGTTGGCGATGTTCTCCGAGATCACCCGCATGCGTCCGGCCTGCGCCCGCAATCCGGACGCCGCGATCGTCATGCTCTTGAGAAAATCCATATTCCCCTCCTCCGCGCCCGGGCGCGGATTTCAAGATCAGTGTTTGCCGAGCGCGGTCTTGAGCAAATTGAGGCTGCGCGTGTAGAGCGCGGTCGCCGCCTGGTAATCCATCTGGGTGTTCGCCACCTTGATCATCTCGTCCTCGAGATTGACCGCCGTGCCGGTGGGCCGCACTTCGTAGCCACTTTTGGTGTCGGCGCCGAACGACGACGGCGCGCCGCCCAGTTGCGCGATATGGGTGCCCTCGGTGCGCATCAGCGTCACGCCGGGCACGGTCGCCGCCGTCATCTCGGTCGGATCGGGAAATACCGGCGCCTTCAGGTCGCGGGCGCGGTAATTGGGTGTGTCGACATTGGCGACGTTCTCGGACAGGACGCGCTGGCGCTCCTGCGAATATTGCAGCTTGGTACGCAGCATCGAGAAGATCGGAATGTCGGTAATCGCCATCTTTGCCTCCCAGAACCGCCGCGGCGGGTCAAATCGCGACGCAAGCGCGATCCCGCTAGGCAGACTTTGCCGGGCGTATGGTTAATGGCTGGTAAACAGGTAATGGAACGGGGCCGGAACCTGGCCCCGTTTACCATTCGCTTCATTGAAAAAGACCAGCTAGATGCAATGCGGCCGGTTTTTTGTTAAGGAACTGTTAGGACTCCGGGCGGCAAATAATGCCGAGCGGTGTTAACCATTCGGGCGATTCTCGCCCGCATGGGTGAACGACGGAGCGTCTAATGTTCGATCTGTTCGGCACTGAAATGCCGCTGGCCGCGAAGTTCTTCATCGCCTTCGCGGTGGTGCTCGCGTTGATCGGTTTGACAGCCTGGCTGGTGCGCCGCTTCGGCGCCAACCGCCTGGGCAGCGCAGGCCGCGGTGGCCGTCAACCGCGGCTGGCCGTGATCGACGCCGCGACCGTCGATGGACGCCGCCGGCTGGTGCTGATCCGCCGCGACAATATCGAACATCTGCTGATGATCGGCGGCCCGACCGATCTGGTCGTCGAACCCAATATCGTGCGCGCGGTCGGCTCCCGCGAAGTCACCCGCGAGCCGGGCCGCGTTGAAACGCCCGCCCGTGCCGCGACTGCCGCCGAGACTTCCTGGCCCTTGCAGCCGAGCAGCGAGCCGGTGCCGGTGACGCCGCCGCGCGGCTATCGCTCGACCGCCACCGAAGAAACCTGGCACGCGACGGAGCCCGGCGCCAGCGCCCGTCCCGCCGACAGCCTCACCGGGCTTGCCGCCGAACTGTCGACGCGCCTCAACCCGCCGGAGCCGGCAGCACCGACGCCGCGCATCGAACCGGCCCCGCGCGTCAGCGTGGCGCCACCGCCGCCGCCCGAACCGGCGCCCGCGGAAAACGATCAGAACCTCGCCGACATGGCGCAGCAGCTCGAAGCCGCTTTGCGCCGTCCGGACAATCGCGGACCCGTGACCGATCCCCTCGCCGCAGCCAACACCGCGCCGCGCACGCCGCCGCGCGACTACAAGCTGCGCGTCGATCCGCGCTTCGAACCGAAGTTCGATGCCAAGCCTGAGCCCAAACTTGAGCCCAAGATCGAGTCCCGGCCCGAACCGAAGCTCGAGCCGCGCATCGAACCGAAACTGGAATCCCGGCCGGCGCCGCCGCCCCCAAAAGACCCCTTCGATAATCTCGAAGAGGAGATGGCCAGCTTGCTGGGCCGTCCGACAGGAAAAACGTGATAGGAATTTCCGACCGCCGTGTCCGTCTTGTGACGGTGGCGATCGGAGTAGTCGGGCTGATCGCACTGGCCGCCTCGCCGGCGGCCGCGCAAGACATCAGCGTCAATTTCGGCCAAGGCGGCCCCAATAGCGGCCTGACCGAACGCGTCGTCCAGATGATCGCGATGCTGACGGTGCTGTCTTTGGCGCCGTCGATCCTCGTGATGATGACGTCGTTCACGCGTATTGTCGTCGTGCTGTCGCTGCTGCGCACCGCGCTCGGCACCGCCACCGCGCCGCCCAACGCCGTGATCGTCTCGCTCGCTCTGTTCCTCACCGCCTTCGTGATGGGCCCGGCGCTGCAGGTCGCCTACGACACCGGCATCCGCCCGCTGGTCGCCAACGAAATCACCGCGATCCACCTCGCGCATGAACTCAACATCGCGGTGATCGCGGAAGGCGTCGAGACCGAGGCGCAAGCGCAATTTCTACTGGCCGCCGGGTG
>CAITEM010000250.1 GCA_903891395.1 uncultured Hyphomicrobiales bacterium
AGCACCTTCTCGACCGGCACGCCGCGCGCCAGCGTGTGGGCGTGGCCGCGGTAGGTACAGAACGAGAGGTCGCCCTTGACCATGGCCTCGCCAAAGCCGGCGGCGATGGCTTCCTGACCGAGAGACAGATGGCTGGTGCCCTTCACCAGATTCTGCAGAAACAGGTCATAGGCGCGTTGCTCGGCCTCTCGGAGGCGGACCTGCGAGCGGTACAATGCCAGGCGTTTGTTCTCGCCGATATCGTCGTTCAAACCGGCCGGGGCGCGGTCCTTCGCTGTCGACATGCGTTTCCTCGAAAAGTCGTCAAAACCTGCGGGTTTCTGTTTGTGGCCGGGAACTTAGCCCCTATGGCGAAGCTCCCGCAACCGGCATTATTTCATTCTATCAGTGCCTCGCTGGTGGTCGTCTTGCCCACCTGCCGTTCCCGGTACAGCAAGTAGAGACCGGAACAAATGACCACGGCGGCGCCCACCATCGTCAGTTCGTTGGGCACATGGTCGAAAACCAGATAGCCCAGAATCACGACCCAGATCAGTTGCGTATAGATGAAGGGCGACAGCACGGAGGCTGGCGCCAGTTTGTGGCCTGAAATCAGGAAAAAGTGCCCCACGCTGCCGAGCGCGCCAATTCCGACCAGCAACAAAGCGTTGATCCAGTTCCCCGGCGTCGTCCAGACGAAGGGAATGACCGGCAGCATCACCAGCGCGCCGACGGCATTGTTGTAGAACAGCGACGTCTGGCTGGAATCGAAACGCGACGCCACCCGCGTCAGCACCGCGTAAAGCCCGTAGCAGATCACCGAGGCGACCGAGAGCACGGCGCCCGGATTGAACCCGCCAAGGCCGGGCCGCGTGATCAGCAGCACACCGCCAAAGCCGACGCAGATCGCGGTCCAGCGCCGCCAGCCCAGCCATTCGCCCAGGATCGGGCCGGACGCGATGGCGACGATGAAGGGGAACGTGAAGATGATCGACAGCGCCTCGTCGAGCTGCAGCCAGCGCAGCGCGAAGAAGTTCAGCACCGTCGAAGCCACCAGCAGCGAGGCGCGCACGACCTGAAGCGCCGGCCGCTTGGTCCTCATCAGGCCCGGCTGCGACACCGGGTTGGAAACGAACAGCGTCAGTACGAAGGCGCTGGTGTAACGCGCCCAGGCCACCTGCAACGGGTCCATCATGGTGCCGAGATATTTCGCCGTGGTGTCGAGACAGGCGAACACCGCCACCGTCATGCACATCAACCCGATCCCGATCAGGCGCTGGCGGCGCACAGCAATGATTTCGGCGGACAGGGTCATTGGTATCTTCGTTGGCGATCTTCACTGGCGATTTCGGTGGGAAGCGCCGGCATCGGTCGAATTTTTAGGCCGACTCTGGAGAGAATCTATAGAACGGCTCGCCGGGAAAGTGCAGCCTTCCCGTGGGATGGCAGCCATCCATTCCGGTTCGCGCTCCGCTTTTGATCTGGAACGTTCATTGATACGGAAGTGTAGATGGCGACCGGGCCCCTCATTCTGTTCCTGTTGGCGGCGTTCCTCGGCGGCATAACGTCCGGCGTTGCCGGCTTCGCCATGGGCTTGGTGATGACAGGTATCTGCCTGCACATCCTGACGCCCCTGCAAACCGCCTCGCTCATCGCCGGTTACGGCTTTGTGACGCAGGGCTACGCTATCTGGAAGTTCCGCAGCTTCATCAGTTGGAAGGGCGCCGCCCCCTTCATCATCGGCGGCGCGGCCGGCGTGCCGATCGGGACCACGCTGTTGACCTATATCGACCCGGACGTGCTGCGCGTCGCCATCGGCGCCATGCTGGTGCTGTATAGTCTCTGGGGCCTGAGCCGCGCCTCCGGCCATGTCGAGCATGAGAATGTCGGGATCGATGCCGGCGTCGGCGCCCTCAACGGCGTGCTCGGCGGCCTCACGGGCTTGAGCGGCATCATCATCGTCATCTGGTGCCAGTTGCGGAATTGGTCGAAGGACCGCCAGCGCGGCATTTTCCAGCCGGTGCTGTTCTCGACCATGCTGATGACGACGGTGTCGCTGTCGGTCGCCGGCGCGCTGACGCCTGAATTCGTCAAGCTCTATCTCCTTGGCCTGCCCTGCATGGCCGCCGGCACCTGGGTCGGCATCCAGCTCTACGGCAAGCTCGACGACAACACCTTCCGCAAGGCGGTGCTGATCCTGTTGCTGATTTCCGGTGTTTCGCTGGTCGTGCCGTTCTCGTGGTTCGGCTGAGTCCGCTTGCTGAACGCTTCGCCGCGCGGTAAATGATTCGTGTGGGGTAGTCGCAGCCTCCCCGTCAGATGTGACCCTGTCCATCCAAGCGCTGATCGCTCTCGCTTGGGAACACATCATGGACGGCATAACTCTCGGACTTTTTCTGCTCGCTACCTTTCTAGGCGGTTTCACCAGCGGCCTCACCGGCTTCGCCGCTGGCCTTGTCGTGTCTGGCATCTGGCTGCACATCATCACGCCGCTGCAAACGGCCGTGCTGATCGCCGCCTATGGTGTCGTCAACCAGTCCTATGGGATCTGGAAAGTCCGCCACGCGCTACAGTGGCGGCGGATATTGCCGTTCGTTATCGGCGGCGCGGTCGGCGTTCCGCTCGGCGCCACTCTCGTCACCTATCTCGATCCTGCTTACGTGCGCATCGGTGTCGGCGTCCTGCTGCTCGCCTACAGCACCTATAATCTCACACGGCCGGCCATCGCCCCGATCAAGTCCAATCGTGTGATCGATACCGGCGTCGGCGTACTCAATGGATTGCTCGGCGGTCTCACCGGGCTTGGCGGCGTTATCAGCACGATCTGGGTGCAGCTTGGCGGCGGCGCGAAGGACGCGCAGCGCGCGGTATTTCAGCCGGTGCTGTTCTTCACGATGACGATGGCGACGCTGACTTTCGCGGCGGGCGGGCATCTGTTTGAGCCAGCTGTCCTCAAGCTTTTCTTCCTGGGTCTGCCGGCACTGTTGCTCGGCCTGTGGGTCGGCATCAAGCTCTACGGCAGACTCGACGACGCCGCTTTCCGCAAGGTCATACTCATCTTGCTGTTGATCTCCGGATTCTCTCTTGTCGTGCCGGCGTTCTTTCGTTGACGGGCGCAGAACGGCGGAGTTAGGTTTTTGAATAGTGGGGCCAACGACGGTCGCCCCTTCAGGCTCAGGAGCCCAAGCACCGTCTCCTTCGTTTACGGAGGGGACTCATGCTGTCTCCAGCTTACGCAATCGCACCACAACAACTCTGGCATCTGATCGGCACGGCCGATGCGCCACAACTGATCGACGTACGGCGGCGCGACATCGTCGAGTCGACGCCGGGCCTATTGCCGACATCGATCTGGCACGAGCCGACCGAATACGCCCGCTGGATTCCGTCGCTCGATCCGGCGCGCCCTATCGTCATCGCCTGCAAGGCCGGCAAGGAATTGAGCCAGTTCATCACCGCCGAACTGCGCGGCGCCGGTTACGCCGCGTCGATGCTGGAAGGCGGCAGCTTCGCCTGGAGCGATGCCGGACTGCCGATGGTCAATCGCGCAACGCTCGCGCGCCTTGCGCCGCAGCGGCCCAGCGTCTGGGTGACGCGGCGGCGGCCGAAGATCGACCGCATCGCCTGCCCGTGGCTGATCCGGCGTTTCATCGACCCGCAGGCAAAAATAATTTTCGTCGATCCGGCTTATGTCGAAGCGTCGGCCGCTGAATTCGGTGGAATTCCGTTCGATATCGCCGGCGTCGAGATTTCGCATGACGGCGAGCGCTGCTCGTTCGACACCATGCTCAAGCTGTTCGGACTGGGGAGCGAGCCGTCGCTGGCGCGGCTGGCGCTGATCGTGCGCGGCGCCGATACGGCGCGGCCGGACATCGCGCCGGAAGCTGCAGGATTACATGCGATTTCGCTCGGCCTGTCGCACATGGCTGGCGACGACGATCACGGGCTGCTCGAACGCGGCTTCATGGTCTACGATGCGCTGTTCGCGTGGCTGCGCTTTGCCGCCAACGAACGGCATAACTGGCCGGCAAAAGTTTGACTATGAATACTCAAGAAAATCCATCTTTCGCCGAAGCCTTCACCGTCTGGCTCAAGATCGGCTGCGTCAATTTCGGCGGGCCGGCGGCGCAGATCGCGCTGATGCACCGCGTCGTCGTCGACGAGAAGAAATGGGTCGACGAAGCGCGGTTCCTGCACGCGCTGAATTTCTGCATGCTGCTGCCGGGCCCGGAGGCGCAAAAGCTCGCGACTTATCTGGGCTGGCTGCTACATGGCGTGCGCGGCGGACTCGCCGCCGGCATTCTGTTCGTGGTGCCCGGCGCGCTCGTCATGCTGGGCCTGAGCTTGTTGTACGCGCTCGGACGCGGCGTGCCGCTGATC
>CAITEM010000251.1 GCA_903891395.1 uncultured Hyphomicrobiales bacterium
ACGCCGGAAACTTGGCGGACTTGCGGCACTATCAGACTTCGACAAGCCTCGATGTCGCGAGGCGTCGAGGTCCGTGGGTCCCTTGAGGACCCGGCGTTCCGCGCGCCCTCGTTCTTGTCGAGGCGTGCACGTTTCAGGAGACGGCCGTCCCGGGCCGCAAAGAACAGGGGAGGCGGAGCGTTGGCTAATCCCGTCATTCCGGGGCGCGCGAAGCGCGAACCCGGAATCCAGAACCACCAATGTTGTATCTGGATTCCGGGTCCGGCCTTCGGCCGTCCCGGAATGACAATAAGGGCCTTCGATCCCTTTCAGGGGAGGGATAAGAAGAACCTATGCCACCTCAACCACGCGCCGCAGCGAGGAACGCAAATCTGCCGCATCGGCGGCGCCGAATCTGGTCTCGAATTCCTTCTGCGCCTTGCGCCAGTGCGGCACGGCGGCTTTCAGCCGCGCTTCACCGGCGGCGGTCAGGGAGACGCTGCGGGTCCGGCCATCGGGCCCGGCGCCAACCTTCAGAAGCTTGTCGCGCTCCAGCGGCCGCAAGGCGCGGCCCAGCGCCGTGCGGTCCAGCACCATGATTTCGGCGAGCTTGCCGATCGGCATGGGGCCGAGCCGGCCGAGCTTCGACAGGATGGAATATTGCGAGCCGCGCAGGCCGGCTTCAGCCAGGTGCCGGTCGTAAATCTGGCTCAGGTGCCGCGTCGCCTGACGCAACGCCAGGCAGTTGCACTGGGTCGGGTCCATCGCGATTTCGTCCGTCACAGCGATCTCCATTCCCGCCCCGCATGACCGGCCCGGCGGACAGGCCCGCCCAAAGGCTCTTGCCAATAGGTGCATATGCGCGTATCAAAGTCAAGAACGAGTGCATATGCACATACAGGAGAAGGCCATGGATCCGCGCACCAAGATGCTGCTGGAAGCGCCGGTGACGCGCACCATCGTGCGGCTGGCGCTGCCGAACGTCGTAGTGATGGTGGTGCAGGCCTCGATCGGCCTGATCGAAACTTATTTTGTCGCGAAATTGGGCCTCGACGCGCTGGCCGGCATGGCGCTGGTGTTCCCGCTATTCATGCTGCTGCAAATGGTGTCGGCGGGCGCGATGGGCGGCGGCATTTTGTCGGCGGTGGCGCGCGCACTCGGCTCGGGCAACCGCGACCGCGCGCATGAACTGGTGTGGTCGGCGGTGGCGATCACCGTCGTCCTCGGCGCGGCGACCAGCGTGCTGGCGCTGCTGTTCGGACCCAAACTTTACGCGGTGATGGGCGGCGAGGGCGGCTCGCTGAAGGCGGCGGTGACCTATTCGACGCTTGTGTTCGCCGGCGCGATTCCGCTGTGGCTGTTCAATTCGTTTGCCGCAGTCATTCGCGGCACCGGCAACATGTTTTTCCCGGCGGCGGTCGTGACCATTGGCGCTGTCATCCTGATCCCGCTGTCGCCGTTGCTGATCTTCGGCCTCGGACCGTTTCCCCAACTCGGCATTGCCGGCGGCGCGACCGCGGTGCTGGCTTATTACGTGATCGGCTGCGCCACCTTCATGTTCTACATCTGGTCGGGCCGCGGCGTGCTCAAGCCGGCGAAATTGCCGCCGCATCTGAGCTGGGCGCCGATGCGCGACATCCTGCGGATCGGCGCGGTGTCGTCGATCGTCAGCCTGTCCACCAATGTCAGCATCGGTGTCGCGACCGGCTTGGCCGGTCTGATCGGGCCGGCCGCGGTCGCGGGCTACGGCACCGGCGCGCGGCTGGAATATCTGCTGGTGCCTTTGGTGTTCGGCATGGGAGCACCGGTTGCTGCCATGGTCGGCACCAGCATCGGCGCAGGCAACAAGAAGCGCGCGCTGCATGTGGCCTGGACGGGAGCGGCAATCGCCTTCGGCCTCACCGAAATCATCGGCCTGGTGGCAGCTTTCCGTCCGACGGCTTTCCTGTCGCTGTTCGGCAGCGATCCGCAGATGCTTGCGACCGGCAGCCAGTATCTGCACATCGTCGGCCCGGTTTACGGCTTCTTCGGCGGCGGGCTGGCGCTCTATTTCGCCTCGCAAGGCGCCGGCCGCGTCGGCTGGGTTATGATGGTCGCGGTGTTGCGCGTCCTCATTGCCGCGGGTGGCGGCTGGCTCGCGGTGCGCTATTTCGGCGGCAGTGCCGCGCTCTTCACGGTTATCGCCGTGGCGCTGGTCGTATATGGTTTGGCCAATGCCGCAGTAGTCGCGGGCGGGTCGTGGTTTCCGAAAGAAAAGACACCCGCTCTGGTACCGCAGCCGAGTTGAGGGCCGTCATGAGTGAGAAACTTTATCTCGACGATCTTTCGCCGGGGATGACGTTCAAGGGTATCGCGGAAACCACCGTCGATGCGGCGGCAATCGTCGCCTTTGCCAAACAGTATGACCCGCAGCCGTTTCATCTCGACGACGCGGCGGCAAAAAAGACCATGTTTGGCGGTCTCGCTGCTAGCGGCTGGCATACGGCGGCGATGACCATGCAGCTCATTGTCAACGATGGGCCGCCGCTCGTCGGCGGTGTCATCGGCGCCGGCACCGATGAAATACGGTGGCCGAAGCCGGTGCGGCCCAACGACAGGTTGCGCATCGAAAGCGAAGTACTGGAGGTGCGGCCGTCGCGCTCCAACCCGAAGATCGGCATCGCCAAGGTCAGGACGACGACGCTCAATCAGAACAACGAGCCGGTGCAGATTTTTGTGGCGAACCTGATCGTCCCGCGAAAACCTTAAGCCACCTTCTTGCCCCATAGTCGCGCCGACGCGATGTCTGCGCCTTCGCGAATCGAACGCAGTTTCAGCCACACCGCAGGTTCGATCACCCATTCGCGATTGGTGAAGGTGCCGAAGCCGCAGTCGGTCGAAGCGATGACGCGCTCGCGGTCGCCGACCGTGGCGACGGCTTCCTCGATGCGGCGCGCCACGACTTCCGGGTGCTCGACGAAATTGCTGGTGGTTTCGACCACGCCGGGCACCAGCAGCATGTCCTTCGGCAGCGGATGCTTCCTCAGCGCGCCGTATTCATGCGCGTGGCGCGGATTGGAAAATTCGATCGACAGCGCGCCGACCTTGGCCTGATAGATCGCCGGCAGAATCGTGCCCAGCGGCACGTCGTGAATGTGCGGGCCTTCCCAGTTGCCGTAGCAGACATGCAGCCGCACGCGGTCGCGCGGAATGCCCTCGATGCCGGCGTTGATCGCTGCGACGTGCGCCTCGACGCGCTTGACGAACGCGGTGTCGTCGAGATCGCGGTACATCATGGTGCGGTCCATTGCCAGATCCGGCGCGTCGATTTGCAGGATCAATCCTGCTTTGTGAATCGCCAGATATTCGTTGCGCATCTCTCGCGCGATCGCCGCGAGATACGCGTCGTGCGAATCGTAGAAGGCGTTGAGCATCGTCGTCGAGACGATGCCGGGCGACGGCGCCGTCATGAATTGCTCGCTGAATTTGGTGCCGGCGATGCGTTTGAAGCGCGACAGTTCGCTCTCGATCGGCTTGAGATCGAGATATTTCAGTTCACCCTGCGCTTCCGGCGCGTTCTGCTGCTTGCTGATATGCGGAAAGCGCCGTGCCAGGCCGGCGACCAGTTCGGGGAATTCCTCGAATTCACGGCCGCGCCGCCGCTTTGACACGCCGCCGAAGCCGCTCATGCGTTGCGGCACGTAGGTCTGAAAGCCGACGCGCTGCTGCTCGCCGTCATTGCCGATGTCGATGCCGGCAGAAACCTGCTTGTCGACGACATGGCCGACCGCCTTGTCCATTTCCGCCGCCATCTCCTTGGCATCGAAGGTCTCGCCGGCTTCCTGGCGCACCAGCAGATCGGACAGTTTGTCGTTGCGCGGCAGGCTGCCGACGTGGGTGGTCAGAACGCGGTCCCGGCTCAAGATCATGAGGCGTAACTCCCTGAATGTACTGCGCCGGGTGGGTTCCGGCTGACGGTTTGGAATTATGCTTCCGCTAGTGTCCCGATTCCGAAGTTCGCCATCTGGTGCAGCAACGGCTGACGCGAACTTCGGGATCGACGGACACTAGCGAATTATATTTCCAATGTGGTTTGGATTTGAAGTTCGCTTACGAACCCGCAGCAACAATCTAGCGAACTTCAAATCCACC
>CAITEM010000252.1 GCA_903891395.1 uncultured Hyphomicrobiales bacterium
TCGAAGCTGCCGCTCGCCGGTGTGCCCTTTGCGGTGAAAAACCTGTTCGATATCGCGGGCCTTGCGACCGTTGCCGGCTCCAAGATCAATCGCTCGCACACGCCCGCCGCGGCCGACTCGCCGCTGATCACGAAGCTCGAAGCCGCCGGCGCCGTGCTGGTCGGCGCGCTCAACATGGGCGAATACGCTTACGACTTCACGGGCGAGAACGTGCACGACGGCCCGTCGCGCAATCCGCACGACGTCACGCGCATGAGCGGCGGCTCGTCGGGCGGCTCCGGCAGCGCCGTCGGCGGCGGCCTGGTGCCGCTGGCGCTCGGCTCCGACACCAACGGCTCCATCCGCGTGCCGTCGTCGCTGTGCGGCATCTTCGGCTTGAAACCGACTTATGGGCGGCTCAGCCGCGCCAATAGTTTTCCCTTCGTCGCCAGCCTCGATCATCTCGGGCCCTTCGCGCGCTCGGTGCGCGATCTGGCGCTGAGTTACGACGTCATGCAGGGCTTCGACGCCGAGGACGCGGCCTGCGTCGATCGCGGCGTCGAGCCGGCGCTGGCCTCGCTCGACAACGGCATCGCGGGTCTGCGCATCGCGACCGCCGGCGGCTATTGCAAGAAGGGTGCGTCGTCCGAGGCGCTGTCGGCGCTCGATACCGTCGCCAAGGCGCTCAACGCCAAAAGCGAAATCGAGATACCGGAAGCGGCGAGGGCGCGCGCCGCGGCCTACATCATCACCACGACCGAAGGCGCGGCGCTGCACCTGACGCGCCTGCGCCAGCAGGCCGACGACTTCGATCCCGCCGTGCGCGACCGGTTGATCGCCGGTGCCATGGTGCCGGCGACGCTGGTGGTGAAGGCGCAGAACTTCCGCCGCTGGTATCGCGACCGCGTGCTCGAACTGTTCAAGGATTGCGACGCCATTCTCGCCCCGGCCACGCCGGTGACCGCGCCGAAGCTCGGGCAGGTGATGTTCACGCTCGACGGCGTCGAACTGCCGGTGCGCGCCAATATGGGCATCTACACGCAGCCGATTTCTTTCATCGGCCTGCCGGTGGTCGCGGTGCCGGTGCCGCTCAAGCCGCTGCCGATCGCAGTGCAGATCATCTGTGCGCCGTGGCGCGAGGACATTGCCTTACGCATCGCGCGGGCGCTGGAACAGACGGGCGTCTGTGTCGCGCCGCAACCAAAATTTTAGGGAGAGCCGAGATGGAAGTCGATCTGCCGGAGGTCGTGGCCGAAGTGCGCGCCGCCTTCGATCAATACGAAGTGGCGCTGGTGAACAACGACGTCGCCACGCTCGATGCGCTGTTCCGCGATGATCCGCGCACCATCCGCTATGGCGGCGGCGAAATTCTTTACGGCTATTCGGAGATCAAGTCGTTCCGGTCGGCGCGTTCGCCGGTTGGCCTCGGCCGCACCATTTCGAAAACGGTGATCACGACCTACGGCCGCGAATTCGCGACCGCGTCCACGCTGTACGAACGCCCGTCGGCGCCGGGCAAAATCGGCCGTCAGATGCAGACCTGGGTGAAATTTCCCGAAGGCTGGCGCGTCGTCGCCGCGCACGTCAGCATGATCGATCCGCCAAAGTAATTTCTTTGGCGCAATAAAAAAACGCCACGGCCCGAAAGCCGCGGCGCTGATTGTTCGAAAGAAAGGTGCGTTATTCGACGCTGACGCCGCTGGCTTTGATCGGCACTTCCCATTTCTTGATTTCATCGGCGGTGAATTTGCCGAGATACTCGGAGCTTTGCCGGTTGGGGGCGACGACCATGGCGCCGATGCCTTCCAGGCGTTCCTTGACCGCCGGCGAGTTCATGGCCTGGACCGCGACGTCGTGCAGCTTCTTGACGACGTCGGCGGGCGCGCCCTTCGGCAGATAGATCGCGTTCCAGGTATAGGCCTGCACGTCGAGACCCTGTTCCCGCGTGGTCTGCAGGTTCGGCAGCACCGGCGAGCGGTCGGCGGTCATGATCGCCAAGGCGCGCACCGTGCCGCCGTCGATCTGCGGCTTGGCGGTAGAGAGAATCTCGCACAGGAAGTCGATGCGGCCGGCGACCAGATCCTGCATCGCGGGTCCGGTGCCTTTGTAGGGCACATGCGTGATGTCGGTGCCCATCGCGGTGTTCAGCACGACGCAGCCGAGATGTGTCGCCGAGCCGGCGCCCGCCGAACCGAATTGCATCTTGCCGGCGTTGGCCTCGGCATAGGCGATGAATTCCTTGAGGTCCTTGGCGGGCAGGTCCTTGCGCACCAGGAGCGCGATCGGAACGTCGGCGATCAGCGCCACGGGTGTGAAGTCGGTCAGCGAATTATAGAGCGGCTTCTTGTAGAGCGTCTGGCCCTGCGCGTGGGTCCCGACAGTGCCGAGCGTCATGGTGTAGCCATCCGGCGTGGCGTCGGCGCCGCGCCGCGAACCGGTCATACCGCCGGCGCCGCCGACGTTCTCGACGATCACGGTCTGGTTCATCAGTTCGCCCATCTTCTGCGCCATGATGCGGCCGAGTACGTCGGTCGGACCGCCCGCGGCGAACGGGATCACCATGGTCAGCGAATGATTGGGAAAGTTCTGCGCGCCGGCAGCACCGGTCAGCGCGATCAAAGCGGCAACAGTCGCGATTATTGTTTTTCTCATCGGGGTCTCCTCCACATTAGGTGGCGAACCCTGACGGTACCCGCGATGCTGGTCAAGGCCGCCAATAGGCCGCAGATCAGCCCGCTTCGACGACCTCTTCGGGGAATTGATGCAGCCGGTCGCCCGGACCGTTGCCGCCGATGATGTAGTTGTCGCACAGCCAGTTGAGATAACCGGCGTGGATGTAGGTCGGATGCACGACGATATTCATGTCCGGCTGAATGGTCATGGGCTCATCGTTGCGGATCAGCGGACGCTCGACCAGGTCGTAGCCCTGGCCGTGGCAATAGAGCCGCGCTTCCATCGGTCGGCCGTTCTTGCGCATGAAGGCGTTGAAGCCGTCCCAGACGTCCTTGGACGACGTGCCGGGCTTGAGCAGGTCGAGCGTGACCTTGCGGGCTTCCATGCAGAAGGCGAGTTCGTCCTTCATCTCTTGCGGCACTTTGACGCCGACGACACAGGAGCGGCCGAGTTCGGTGTACATGCCGCCCGGGCCGTTATCTTCGACCAGCAAGGCAATCTGGTCGCCTTTCTGGATGACGCGGTTCTGGAGGTGCTTGTTGGCGAACTTCGACGGCGTGCCGAGCGGCATCGAGGCGCACAGATAGATGCCGTTCTCGCTGCCATGCGATACGCTGTACTGCTGGGCGATGGCGGCGACTTCGGTGTCGCGCATGCCGGGCTTGGCGGCGGCGAAGGCGGCGCGCATGGCGCCGTCCTGCATCAGAGCCGCGCGCTTCACGAGTTCCTGTTCTTCCGCGCTCTTGATCACCTTGATCTTGTCGACCAGGTCGGAGGCATCGACGTAGCGCGCTTTCGGGAAAGTGCGCTTGACGTAGTCGAGCATGGCGTAGGACATCTGGTAAGTGCCGACATAGCCGATGGTGCCGTTGCGGAACGGCTCCAATGCTTTGACCGCCAGTTCGGGATCGTAATCTTTGGTGTAGTGCGCCGAGGCGTAGCTCGGTGTCGTCATTATCTTCTTGACGCCGCGCCAGTTGAGATCGCCCTGGGCCGTCGTCTCGCTGCCGCCGAACGGTCCCTGGCAAACGACGGTCATGTCGTCCTCGCGCGGGAATACCACGGTGTTGGGGTAGCCATTGGTTGCCGGCATGTCCGTGAAGTAGCGGACGTAACCGCCCATGTGATCGTTGTTGTTCTGCATCAGCAGGACGTCGATCTTGGCGTCGGCCATTGCGGCGCGCACCAGCTTCCAGCGGCGTTCAAGCTCGCCGGTCGAGATTGGCGTGTTCAGGCGTTCGGACAAAGTCCCGGATTTGGCCATCGTTCATCCTCCCCAGGATGTGGGTTTGCGCACGATGTTGATCATGCTTTTGAGATCGTTGTTGAGAAACTTTGCCATATTGCCGGCAATGGTCGGCATGGCGCGGTCTTCGTAGCCGTGCGAATAGCCGCCGAGATGCGGGAACACCGTGACGTTCTTGGTCTTCCAGATCGGGTTGGCCGCGGGCAGCGGTTCTTCCGAGAACACGTCGAGGGCAGCGCCTGCGATCGTGCCGGCTTCGAGGGCCTTGATCAACGCCGGTTCGTCGACCACGCCGCCGCGCGCCACGTTGACGAGGTAAGCGGTCGGCTTCATCGCCGCCAGAACTTTTTCACCGATGATGCCGCGCGTTTCCGGCGTCAGCGGCGCGAGGGCGACCAGATAGTCGAACTCCGGCGCGACCTTCAGCAGATCGTCGCGTGCGACCACGCGGTCGAAACCGGGAGCGGGGCGTGGCGAGCCGCTGAGGCCGACGACCGTCATGCCGAAGGCTTTGCAGATCGGCGCTAGATACTCGGCGATCAGGCCGACGCCGAGGATGCCGACGGTCTTGCCTTCGAGCAGATGCGATGGCCAGCGCTCCCAGGCGCTGCGTTCCTGCGCGCGCGCCGAGCGCGGCATGTCGCGCGCCAGCGACAGCATGTAGGCGATGGTCGCTTCCGACACCGGCGGGCCGTGAATGCCGCGCACGTTGGTGACGATGACCTCTTTGCCGAGCGAGGGCAGGTCGACGATGTTGTCGACCCCGGTGCCGAGCGCCTGGATCCATTTCAGATTGGGCGCTTCCTGCACGACATGGTCTGCCATCGGCGGCGAAAAGCACAACAGCACGTTGGTGTCGGCGATGTAGGGGCCGACGTCGTTGTGGTGACCGACGACATTGATGGTCAGGTGCGGAAACCGCTCCAGCAACATGGCCTTGTAACGGGCCCGCATGGCTTCCTGGACTTCGGTGAGGATGAGAATGTTTGTCATGGCGGGCTGGTATAGAGGCAAATGGAAGCCGGGCAAATCCCGCTTGGTTGTGGTGGCCCGCATCGCGGGCCTGCGCTAGAATTCCGCCAGGCGGCCGTGAGAAGAGAGATGACAATGCCAATCGATCTGAGTGTTGTGGACTGGGTCTACGTCGGGGTGCTGGCGGTGTTCGCCTTTTTCGCCACCGTGGTCGGCAACTTGCTGTCCTTCAACCATCGCGGGGTGGCGGCTTTTCTGGCGGCCGCCATTTTCGTCGTCCTGTTTGTGGCCTGGACCTATTACCCGCACGGCCTGCCGCTGCCGACCCGGCTTGCGCCCTGACGTTTGCTTGACCTTTTCTGCGGCCATAGGCCATGTAAAGCTGTCATCGGCCGGAGAATTGGGCAGGAGTTCATGAAAAAAGTATATCCCGACGCAAAATCGGCATTGGACGGCATCGTCAAGGACGGCATGACGGTCATGGCCGCCGGATTCGGCCTTTGCGGCATGCCGTCGACGCTGATCGAGGCGCTGCGCGACACCGGCGTAAAGAACCTGACCTGCGTTTCCAATAATGCGGGCATCGACGGCGCCGGCCTCGGGCTGCTGCTTGAGACCCGGCAGATCAAGAAAATGATTGCCTCCTATGTTGGCGAGAACAAGCTGTTTGCGCAGCAATATCTGGCCGGCGATCTCGAGATCGAGTTCAATCCCCAGGGCACCATGGCCGAGCGGATTCGTGCCGGCGGTGCCGGCATCGCCGCGTTTTTCACCAAGACCGGCGTCGGCACGCTGATTGCCGAAGGCAAGGAAGAGCGCGAGTTCAACGGCCAACGTTACATCATGGAAACCGGGCTGCTGGCGGACATTTCGCTGGTGCACGCCTGGAAGGGCGACACCGAAGGCAACCTCGTGTACCGCAAGACCGCGCGCAACTTTAACCCGATGATGGCGACTGCAGGCAAGATCACCATCGCCGAAGTCGAACATCTGGTGCAGCCGGGCGAACTGGACGGCGACGCCATCATCACGCCGGGCGTTTTCGTCCAGCGTATCGTTCAAACCAACGCCGAGAAGCGCATCGAGCAGCGCACCGTGCGTAAACGTCCCGCCTGATTGGAGAATAGCAA
>CAITEM010000253.1 GCA_903891395.1 uncultured Hyphomicrobiales bacterium
CGCCCAACGTCTAATGACGCTGATCAAACGCCCCTCGTAACGGGGCGGGATAAATAGAATATAAGCCTATGCTTAAATACAGTCAATAGGAATTTTAGATAGAAACGGAAAAAATGTCATGCCGGGGCTTTTCCCCGCGAACCGGGGAGGCGCCGGCCCAATTTGTCGCGCCTCACGGCGGCGCTATAGTGACGGCCCACCTTTCACGATCCCGAGTTTCGTCTCATGCCAGATAGCGACATTCCCGCCGGTCGGTCCGCCGATACGGCACAGGCCTCATTTGATCCCGCCGCCGCGGGCTGGGAGTCGTACAAGGATGAAGGTTTCATCGGCCTTGTCGGTCCGTTGTGGATGCGCCGGGTGGACGACAGCTATCGCTACGCCTTCCGGGCGGAGCCGAAACACCACAATCGCCGTGGCGTCGTGCAAGGTGGCATGCTGATGACCTTCGCCGACCGCTCGATGGGCATGACCTGCTGGTACGCCAACGGCCAGCAGCCGCAGGCCACCATTCAACTCGACATGCATTTCGTCGATGCGGTGCAGATCGGCGAGTTCGTCGAGGCCAATTGCACGGTCGTGCGCCGGACGCGCTCCGTCATCTTCATGGACGCCGAGTTGGTCGTCGGCACGCGCGTCGTGGCCACCGCCAAGGGTGTGTGGAAGACGCTGAGCAAGCCGGCGCCTTAGGCGCGCAGCGAAAAGCCCCCCTTGCGCCGCCGTTTTTTCGCGTATCATGGCGGCAAAAGAATAATCGGGGAGGCGGCGATGCTGACCAGGCGTGCGATTGTCGCGGCCGGACTTCTGGCGCCCGTGGCGGCGCAAGCGATGCCGGCGACCATCCGGATCATCAATCCGTTCCCGGCCGGCGGCTCGTCCGATTCCGTCGCCCGTCTGCTGCAGCCCGGCCTGCGGCAGCGGCTCGGCAGCAACGTCATCATTGAGAACCGGCCCGGCGCGTCCGCCTCGATCGGCGCGACCTTGGTGGCGCGCGCGCCGCCCGACGGCTCGACCTGGCTGCTGGCGGCGGACAGCTTCGTGGTCAGTTCGCTGCTGATGAAAGATCTGCCCTACGACGTGCAGAAGGATTTCGCGCCGGTGACGATGGTGGCGCGTGGCGCCATGGTGCTGTGCGCGCCCGTTGTGCGGCCGTACCGCACGGTCGCCGACGTGGTCGCCGCCGCCAAGGCGGCGCCCGGCACGCTGACGTATGCGACCACCGGCATCGGCAGCAACGGCCATCTCACCGTCGCGGCGCTTGGCCAGATCACCGGCACGCGTCTGGTGCATGTGCCGTACCGCGGCATCGCGCCGGCGGCGAACGACGCCATAGCCGGCCATGTCGACCTGATCGTCAGTTCGACCGCGAGTCTGGCGCCGCTGATCGAGTCCGGGCAATTGCGCGCGCTGGTCCAGTGCGGCGAGAACCGCGCGCCGTTTCTGCCGGACACGCCGACTGCGGCGGAAAGCGGCCTTGGTCCTCTGCACGCCTATTCGTGGTTCGGCTTCTTTGCGCCGGCAGCGACGCCGAAACCGATGATCGATCAGTTCTATCGCGAGGTCGTCGCCTCGGCCCGTGAGCCCGCGGTCGCCGATATTCTGGTCAACAAATTCCGCGTCGAGCTGGCGCTGCCGACGCCTGAGGCCTTGCGCACCACGATCGCCGAAGAGCTGCCGTTCTGGGGCAAGATCATCCGCGACAACAATATCAAGAGCGAGACCTGAGCGCGGCGCGTGCGGTGCCGGCCTGTTGTGCATCGCAGCCATGCGCCGAGATATGAAGGTAACCTTTGTAGTTTTCCTTCATATCTGGTACTAAACGCCATGGCGAAGGAGAAAAAACAAAAATCCGGCACGGCCCGCGCCGCCGCCTTGGCGACGGAGCTGCGCGTGGTCTTTGGCAGACTGAAGCGGCGGCTCCGTGAACAGGCGGGCGCGGATCAATTCACCGGGTCCCAGCTCGCGGTGCTCCGGCATTTGTATCTGCAGGGTCCGGCCACCGTGACGGCGCTGGCGAAGGCGGAGGGTGTGCGCCCGCAGTCGATGGGCGCCACCGTTGCCGGCCTGGAGGCGAGCGGCTTTGTCCGTGGCGCACCCGACCCCGCCGATGGACGGCAGACCATTCTGTCGCTGACCGACACTTGTCTGCAGATGATCAAGGCCGGGCAGGCCGCGCGCGACGATTGGCTGTTTCGCGCCATCCAGACACATCTGACGTCGGCGGAGCAGGAGCAACTCGCCGTAGGCGTCGCACTGCTCAAACGCATCGTCGACACCTGACGGGACAGGCTTTCCCGTCACCGCGCCCGCGCAGCAGGCGCGTCCGCCCGCATTCGAATCCATGAGACAACGCGATGCTGACCATTCTCGACCAAAAGACCGCGCTGATCGTCGTCGACCTGCAAAAAGGCATCGTCGGATTTCCGACCGCGCATCCGGCAGGCGAGATCGTGAAACGGGCCGCTGCGTTGGCGGAAGTCTTTCGCAGCCGCGGCTTGCCGGTCGTGCTCGTCAATGTCGACGGCGCCGCTCCCGGCCGCACCGAGCAGGCACGCCGCCGTGGCGCGCTTGCAGCCGATTGGGCCGAGTTCGTCTCCGAACTCAACCGGCAACCGGAAGATCATATCGTCACCAAGCAGACCTGGGGCGCGTTCATGAACACGGACCTCGACGCTTATCTGAAGGGACGCGGCGTCACGCAGGTCGTGATCGCCGGTATCTCCACCAGCAGCGGCGTCGAATCGACCGCGCGCCAGGCCTACGAACACGGCTTCAACGTCACGCTCGCCATCGATGCCATGACCGACCTGAACCCGGATACTCACATCAACAGCGTCACCCGGATCTTCCCGAAACTGGGCGAAACCGGCACGGCGCAAGAGATCGCCGATCTCATCACGGCAAGGAGTGCATAACGATGCAATGGAGCCATTATCTTTCTTATTTTTTCGGCGGCGCTTTTCTCGCCAATGGGGTGCCGCATTTCGTCAGCGGCCTGATGGGGCGTCCCTTTCAAAGTCCGTTTGCGACGCCGCGCGGCGAAGGTTTTTCCTCGTCGACCGTGAACGTGCTGTGGGGATTCCTGAATCTGACCGTGGGTTACGCGCTCCTCTGTCACGTCGGCAACTTCGATCTGCGGGCAACGGATCAGGCCGCTGTTTTTGGATTGGGTGTCCTGCTCATGGGGCTGCTGACGGCGCGCCTCTTCGGACGGTTCAACGGCGGCAACTCGCCCGAAGCCAGTTCTCCACGCGGCGATCTTTCCGCGAAAGTGTGATCGGGCCGCGATGCACGGTACGTTCCGTTCGCTGAACGGCTTCAATTACCGGGTCTGGGCCGGCGGCGCGATCGTGTCCAACGTGGGGACATGGATGCAGCGCACCGCCCAGGATTGGCTGGTGCTCACCCAGTTGACGCACAACAACGCGACCGCCGTCGGCATCGTCATGGCGCTGCAATTCGCGCCGCTGCTGCTTTTGCTGCCCGTCACCGGCTTCGCCGCCGATCACTTCGACCGGCGCCTGCTGTTGATCGGCACGCAGGTGGCGATGGCGCTGCTGGCGCTCGGTTTGGGCATTCTGACCGTCACCGGCCTTGTGCAGTTGTGGCACGTCTATGTGTTTGCGTTTCTGCTCGGTTGCGTCACGGCGTTCGACATGCCGGCGCGGCAGACGTTTGTTTCGGAGCTGGTCGTCGAGGCCGATCTGTCGAATGCCGTGGCTTTGAACTCCACGTCCTTCAACGCCGCGCGGATGATCGGTCCCGCCGCCGCCGGTATCCTCATTGCCGGGGTGGGTACCGGCTGGGTGTTTCTGATCAACGCCGCTTCGTTCGCCGCCGTGCTCGGCTCCCTCGCTTTGCTGCGTACCAGCGAGCTTCATCCGAACGTCAGGGCGCTGCGAACGCGCGGCAGCTTCGTCGAAGGCTTTCACTATGTCTGGCGCCGGCCGGACCTCAAAGCCATGCTGCTCATGTTGTTTTTGATCGGCACCTTTGGGCTGAATTTTCCGATCTTCATCTCGACCATGGCGGCCACCGTGTTCCACGCCGGCGCCGGCGAATACGGACTGCTGACGTCGACCATGGCGATCGGCTCGGTTGCCGGGGCGCTGCTCGCAGCGCGCCGGTCGAAAACCCGCTTCACGCCGTTGGTCGTGGGCGCCGCCTTGTTCGGGGTCGGCTTTGCGCTCTCCGCGGTCATGCCCAACACCTGGATGTTCGGCCTCGCGCTTATCGTCGTCGGCGTCTCGGCGCAGACTTTCACCACCTCGACCAACAGCCTGGTGCAACTATCGACCGAGCCGGTTATGCGCGGACGCGTGATGGCGATCCTGCTCGCCGTGGCCTTGGGCGGCACGCCGATCGGCGCGCCCATTGTCGGCTGGGTGGCGGATACGCTCGGCCCGCGCTGGGCGCTCGGCGTCGGCGCTGCCTCGGGCTTCGCCGCGGCGTGCGTCGGGCTGCGTTATCTCGTGACGTACCGGCGCTTGCGGGTGTGGATCGACGGCCACCGCCTGCGCATCAGCATGGAGAGAACCAGATAGCGTCCAATTTTGATTTTGGCTGCCGCTGCAATGTCCGCCCGTGCGGTATTATGGCGCAAATGCCGTGGCAACAGCGACCCAACAAAACCTGTCTACGATGACAATATTCCGGCCGAGGATAATTATGGCTGTCCGCTGATGCCCGGCGTCGTTCAAGCCGTCCCAGCCTAATTACCGCGAAGCGAGCGGGCCAAGGTTCTCCAGAGACCAGATGGCGGAAGTCGCACCAGGTCGGCCGGAATATCCATCGGTGTAACATAGGGGGCATCGCCCGCCTTGCGCAATGCCGCAAAAATGAAAAAGTCCGGCACCATGACTTCTGGGATGTCAGTTCCGCCGTAGCGAAGATTACTTTCAACGATGTTTCTTGGCACCGGATTGCTTCCGCCGGTGTACATCGTTCGGAGCGAAAGCACCTCGTAGTTATTCTCGCGGCAAAGGTGGAAGAAAAACTTCGTATTATAGTTCACCAGGCCGTGGTTCATCATGCCGCCGGCCGGGACTTCATGCATCATGATGCCGTTGACACGCGCTAGATCGTGCATCACGCGAAATGCATTGTCCTGATTGGCGACGTGTTCGGTCGTTCCTGTGTTGATGACCAAATCGAATTGCCGGCGCATCTTGCGTGGTACGCGGTCTCGGTTGAGGTCGATGGCGATGCTGTCGCGATGACCGTCGAACTCTATCGAGTTGTAGCTAAAGCCGAGCGATTGCCAAAACTCCCGTGATGGCGGCGCGTCGTCAGGCAACCTCTCGATGCCGTCGATAAAGCCGGCGCCTTCCTGGTGGCAAAAATCCATCATTGGCTTGCGCATCACGCTATAGAGCGTTGCGAGTGTAGCGCGGTCTCGCGTGAAGTTGGGTGAAAGTTGTTGCGCTCCAATCTCGACGACCTGTTTAAAATTTTCGAGCGCGCCGCGCTTCTTAAGGTCCACCAGGTCCGCAAGAATATTTCTACTGAGTGCCATTTCCGCTCCCGGAATGTGAATTAGCACTCAACCGGTCCTGCAACCTTAAGTCAATGTGCCCTCTCTCCGGAGGGGCCATTCCAATTATCTGAATCACTTAGCCTGTGGGGAAAACCATGGCGGCGAGCTCCTATGACAGTTCCCTGCGCATGACAACCATTGGGGTCGCCTAGAAGCGTCGGTACATCGCGGCGCACAGCAAGTCGTCGTGGAGCGCCCTTGGCGCTCAGATCGCCAACTTTAACGCCACCATCTTCAAGCCCGCATCCCGCGGGCGCGACCTTCTGCGCTTAATGATAGACAGCTCGGGTCGCATGCATGGCTTTTCTAATTTGCGGATCGTGGATGCCTTGATCATGCCGGCCATCCCACGGGGCAACACCAATCTTCCGGCAGTCATGGTCGCAGAAAAAGTCGCTGCGCACTTTGTCTCGAACGGCGTTAACGCTCAATAACGGGACACCATAAAAAACCCGGGCCTGGGCCCGGGGGAGTTTAGGGGAGGGTGAGCCCCAAGGGGCTCTGGCTCGAGACGGCGCAGACGCTACGGGCGGATTGAAAATCTCACGCGCGGGGCGCGGGCAAAGCGTCAAAAGCACCGGCCGCAAAGGAAAAGGGCGTAGATTGCTCTACGCCCTTTCGGAAATTGGCATTGCGGGAGGCAGAGAGGCCGCCCGGAAAGCTTTAAGCTGGAATCCGCTCTTCGACGTCGCTCGGCTCGCGCAGCACGTAGCCGCGGCCCCACACCGTCTCGATGTAGTTCTTGCCCGAGGAGGCGTTGGCGAGCTTCTTGCGCAGCTTGCAGATGAAGACGTCGATGATCTTGAGCTCCGGCTCGTCCATGCCGCCGTAGAGATGATTGAGGAACATCTCCTTGGTGAGCGTGGTGCCTTTGCGCAGCGAGAGCAGCTCGAGC
>CAITEM010000254.1 GCA_903891395.1 uncultured Hyphomicrobiales bacterium
GAAAACGAGGCCCTCAAGGCCCGGATCGAGGCCCTGGAAACCAAAGCCGCCGGTAAATAGCGGTTACCGGCTTTAGTTGCCCTTTTAGCCCTCCGAAGCTATAAGCCAGCCCGATACGCGGCCCCCGGCACCCCTGGAGGCTTGCCGCGTTCGTGGGCGGCCTTAAAAGCCGCCTTTTTACATACACTTAGAGCAAGGATACGAACTATGGCGTCCGTCCAAGAGTTGAAAGCGACGGTGCGTCCGAAAGGCGGCAAGGGGGCCGCTCGGGCAGCACGTCGGTCCGGCAATGTGCCGGGCGTGATTTACGGTGAGAACAAGCCCCCGATGATGGTCCAGATCGACCATGCCGAACTGCGCAAGCGTATTTACGCCGGGCGCTTCCTCACGACCCTGTTCCACGTCGATGTGGACGGCACCAAGCATCGCGTGATCCCGCGCGACTTCCAGCTTGACCCGGTCAAGGACCAGCCGATGCACGTGGATTTCCTCCGCGTCTCGGAAGGCGCCATGATCCGCGTCAACGTCGCGGTACACGTGCTCAACGCCGAGCAGTCGCCCGGCGTGAAGCGTGGCGGCGCGGTCAACGTCGTTACCCACACCGTTCAGGTGATGTGCCCCGCCGAGTCGATCCCGACGTCGATCGACGTCGATATCTCGGATGTCGACATCAACCACTCGAAGCATCTCAGTGACGTGAAGTTGCCGCCGAACGTGCGCGTGATTGCGCAAGGCGACATCACCCTCGTCACCGTCGTGCCGCCGTCCGGTTACGCGGAAGAACTCAAGGCCGCCGCCGACCAGGCTGCCGCCGCTGCTGCGGCTGCTGCTGCCGCGACTGCTGCCGGTACCGCTCCGGGCGCTGCCGCGCCCGCTGGTGGTGCCGCGCCTGCGGCCGGTGCCGCCGCTGCCGCTCCCGCGGCCGGTGGCGCCGCCAAGAAGTAACGCGGCGTCGCTTAGCGCCGCGCAAATTCTTTGCGCACGAACTGACAAAGCCCGTCCCGGATTCATCCGGGGCGGGTTTCATCTAACCGGAACGGCAATGCCATGCTGCTCTTTGTCGGCCTCGGCAATCCCGGTGACCGCTACGTCAAAAATCGCCACAACGTCGGTTTCATGGCGGTGCAGGCGATCGCCAGCCGTCACAACATCGCGCCGTGGCGCCGCAAATTTCAGGGCGTGTCTGTCGAAGGCATGATCGGCGGCGACAGGGCTCTGCTGTTGTTGCCCGGCACGTTCATGAACGAGTCCGGGCGCGCAGTGTCTGAAGCAATGCATTTCTACAAGATCGCGCTCAACGACATCGTGGTCTTTCACGACGAACTGGATCTGCCGCCGGCCAAGCTGCGGGTGAAAACCGGCGGCGGCAATGCCGGTCATAACGGTCTGCGCTCGATCTCGGCGCATGTGGGCAATGATTATAGGCGCGTGCGGATCGGTATCGGTCATCCGGGCGACAAAAAGCTCGGCGCGGCCTATGTGCTGCAGGATTTTGCCAAGGACGAAGGCCCTTGGGTCGAAACCATATGTGACGTCATTGCCGACAACGCGGCTTTGCTGGTCGAGGGCAAGGATTCGACGTTTCAGAACAAAGTTCATCTCGCCATGGACGCTAAGGGCTTTAAAGATTTGGGTTTCAACGGCGACACGGCGGACGGGGATTAAGGACCAGGCTCATGGGATTCAAATGCGGCATCGTCGGCCTGCCGAACGTCGGCAAATCGACCCTTTTCAACGCGTTGACGCAGACCGCCGCGGCGCA
>CAITEM010000255.1 GCA_903891395.1 uncultured Hyphomicrobiales bacterium
GCAGCGCGGCGCCGGTCGCGAAGGCGAATTGTTGCAGCCGGCGCGGCTGACGGGCGGCGAACAGCACGATCAGCACAACAACGAACTGCGGCATGAAGGCGAAATAGGCTAGCTTTAGCGTCTCGAACAGCCACGGCCTGCCGATGAAAAAGTCGAAATAGGCGTGGCGATCGACACCGAGCGCGGTGTCGATCGCCAGCAACACGTCATCCTGGAACGGGATTGGCGCGGCTGCGGCGGCGTAGCTCAGCACTGTGCCCAGCAGCAGGACGAGCAGAAGCTGCATGCAGGTTTCGGCGAAAGTCTGCAGCCGCGCGTCGGGCCGAATCGCGCCGTAGAACCATTGGGTTGCGCCGAGCACAACGAAGGGAAGCAGAAGGATCGGTCGGCTGAGGAGATCGACCCGGACGCCGGTCAGCACGAGACCCGCGAGGGTCACGGCCAGCATCACGGCAATCAGGCACCAGATGAACCGCGCGTATGCGGCCGCCGAATCCGGCGTGGTGGTATCGACGTCGCCCATAGGTGTCTGGATAAGGGCAGCGGGTTGAGAAATTGCTACCGGAGCGAGAACAAATTGAACATTCTATTATTACGAACATGCGATGTAAATTGGAACCAGCCTTTATGCGTGCGGTTTAGCTGCGCATCGCTTTAACGGCCGCCGCAATTCCCTCGGGCGTTGTCACGGGCAGCGAACAGCGCTCGCCGAGGCAGACGAACGCTGCGCCTTCCGGCGCCGAGGCGATTTTGTCGCGCGCGGGATGCGTCACCGGCACCGCGTTGACGGTCGGCGCGCGCAACACGATACGGTCGATGAAGGGCAGCCTCAGCGCCGCTTGCGCCAGCGCGTCGCTGTCCACGCCGGTCACCACGATTTCGGCGCCGCGCAAGCGCAGATCGAGCGCGTTCAGCAAGGCGACGTGGCCGAACAGGCTTTGCGCCGACGCCGACAGGATGCTTTCGATCAGCCGGTCGGCGCGATCGCGCCATTTATCGTCGCCGGCCAAAACGGCGAGCCGCACTAGATTTTGTGCGGCAACGGAGTTCGGATTGGGCGTGGCGTCGTCCGCTGTCGAATGCGGCCGCATCAGCAAATCGCCGGCGTCGTCCGCGCTCCAGTAATAGCCGCCGGTGTCCGGGTCGGTGTAATGCGCGTCGAGCGCGCGCTGCCAGATCAAGGCCTGCTCGAGCAGAGCGTGGTCGCCGGTCGCTTCGTGCAGCGCGATCGCGGCGCGGATCATGGCGGCGAAATCGGACGCCAATCCCGGAAACAGCAATTGCCCGCCGCGCCACGAATGCCCAAGGCGGTCGCCTTTGGTCATCGCCGCGGTGATGAATTCGAAGGCGCGCTTGGCCATCGCGATCCAGGACGGCTCGTCGAACGCCACGCCGGCATTGACCAGCGCCGCGATCATCAGCCCGTTCCAGTCCGCCAGCACCTTGTCGTCGAGGCCGGGCCGCACGCGGGAAGCGCGGGCGTCGAGCAGTATCGCGCGCAAAGCCGCCAGCCGCTCTTCGTCGGTGTTGCTGCGCGGCGGCGCCTTGAGCCGGTTGAGGATCGTGTGGCCTTCGAAATTGCCCTCGTCGCCGACGTCATAGTAACGCGCGAAGAATTCGGCGGCCTCGGGCCCGATCAGTTCGACGATCTCGTTCTTCGACCAGACGTAGAACTTGCCCTCCTCGCCTTCCGAGTCGGCATCGAGCGAGGCGGCGAAAGCGCCTTCAGCCGTGGTCATTTCGCGCTTGAGCCAGGCGACGGTTTCGGAAGCGCGTGTCCGGAATAGCGCGGTGCCGTCTCGTTGCCACGCCAGCGCCAGCAGTTCGAGCAGCAATGCATTGTCGTAGAGCATTTTCTCGAAATGCGGCACCAGCCAGCGCTCGTCCACCGAGTAGCGGGAAAAGCCGCCGCCGAGATGATCGTAGATGCCGCCTTCGCACATGCGTTCGAGCGAATGCGCGACGGTCTCGAAGAACTTCACGTCGCCGCTGCGATTTCCCGCGCGCCACAGCATTTCGAGAATGAACGGCTGCGGAAACTTCGGCGCGCCGCGCAAGCCGCCGTTGATGCCGTCGAACATGTTGCCGACCTGCTTGGCTGCGGCATCCAGTTCCTTCAGCCCGATCGTCACCTTGCCCGCGGGTCGCGCCTTGGCGGCAAGCCGCGTCAGTAGGGCCGCGCGGTTCTGCTCGATCTTGTCCGGCTCGTCGCGGAACATGCGCGACACTTCGCGCAGAATGTCGGTGAAAGCCGGACGGCCGAATTTGGCTTCTTTCGGGAAGTACGTGCCGCCCCACACCGGCTCGGCCGACGGCGTCAGAAACATGGTCATTGGCCAGCCGCCCTGCTCGCCCAGGATATGCAGCGCGTTCATGTAGATCTGGTCGATGTCGGGCCGCTCTTCGCGGTCGACTTTGATGTTGACGAACAACTCGTTCATCACGCGCGCGGTCGCTTCGTCCTCGAAGCTCTCGTGCGCCATGACGTGACACCAGTGGC
>CAITEM010000256.1 GCA_903891395.1 uncultured Hyphomicrobiales bacterium
AATCTGTCGATCACCCAATCGGTGCTCAGCGTCCTGCGCGAAGGGCTGGAAAACAAGACGACCGGCGAACGCGAGACGCTGATGAACGCGCCGACCATGTTCCAGGCGGCGCAGCGCATCGGCCGCGCCATCCGCGCCATTCAGGACGTCGAGGGCAAGGCGCTCGAGGAGGCCGACGTCGACCATGCCGTCGCCTTCCTGTTTGGCGGCCAGATCAAAGGCGAGCGCCTGCGCCTGTTCATGATCTACTCGGCCGGCAATTTCATCGAATGCACCACCGATACCCCCTATTTGCAGATCGGCGAGCACAAATACGGCAAACCGGTGCTCGACCGGGCCATCAGTTTCGACACCGATATCTATGACGGCCTCAAGATCGGCCTGATCTCGATGGACTCGACCATGCGGTCCAATTTGGCGGTCGGGCTGCCGATCGACCTCCTGGTGGTTCGCCGGGATACCTGCAATCCGGAGGTGAACTACCGGATCGAGCCCGGCGAGCCCTATTTCCAGGATCTGCGGGAGCGCTGGTCGGCCGCGTTGCGCGCCGCCCATATCGCTATCCCGCGCCCACCCTACCGTACGCCGGGCTGAAACAGGCCATTTTGCCGGGATTAACCGCTCTGCTTGCTCGTTAATTGCACTTCTCTATTACGAATTTACCGCTGGTTAACACCGCCGGTTGAATTCCCGATTCAAGGGTCGCCGCGCCTTCCCGGCCGCCAAAGGGAAAGTGAATAGCAAGCTTTCTGCCCTACCTTCCGACCCGAAAAGTGCAGAAGAAATGACACTTTAGGGGACGGCATCTTTGCCAAGTGTGGGTCGCACGCGCGCGGACGAAGGACGGCAATACACCAGTTGGGACCGCGCGCGCTTGAGCGTCGTGGTGCCGATCGGCGTCATTGTCGCCGTCGCGATCGTTTGCATCGTCGTCGCCGTTTTGTCCTCCGCCAAGAGCGCCGACGAAGTCGCGGTCGAGCATGAACGGCAGTTGCTGGCGACCGCCCTGAACAATTACGGCGCCGGCGTGCTGCGCGAGGTCGAAAGCGTCGCCTCGTCGGACGCCGCGGTGCGCAACATCCGCATCAAATTCGACCGCGCCTGGGCCAACGAGCGCGTCGGCGGCTGGCTCGATACCTTCTACCAGCACGACGACGTCTTCATCTTCGACGCCGCCGACAATCTGATCTACTCAAACGCCGGCCGCAGCACCGGCAACATCGCCTGGGTCCGCGCGATGCTGCCGGACTTCAATTCGGTGCTCGACTTCATGCGCGCGCGCGACCCCAACCTCGCCAACGCGATGCGGCTGAGCCGTGTCGCCGGCAGCGCCGGCGGCCATCCGCGCGCCGCCGCCATCCGCCGCCTGCTTGGCCGGCCCGCGATCATCGCCGCGGTCGCCGTCGGGCTGATCGACAACAATTCGGAGGCCGCCGACGGCGCGCCGATCGTGATGTCGGTGAAATTCATCGACAACGAGGTGCTGTCGGGTATCGCTTTACAACTGCGGCTCGCCAATTTGCGCATGCTGGAATACGGCCCGGCGCCGGACGGCGACTTCATCTTCGACATTGACAGCCCGAACGGCGACAAGATCGCGCGTTTCGCCTGGACGCCGAAACAGCCTGGCGCCGACATCGTCCACAGCGTCGTGCCCTTCATCGCGGTGGCGCTGGCCGGCTTTGCTTTGCTCGCCGCCTTCGTGCTGCGCTACATGCGCCGCACCGCGGTGGCGATCGCCGCCGGCGAATCGCGGCTGCGTCATCTGGCCATGCACGACCCGCTGTGCGGCCTGCCCAACCGCATTTTCTTCGGCGAACGGCTGGAAGCCGTGATCGAGGACGTGCGCTACGGCGCCACGCCGGCCGCGGTGTTCTACATCGACCTCGACCATTTCAAGGACGTCAACGACACGCTCGGTCATCCGGTCGGCGACGAATTGATCCGCAACGTCACGCTGCGGCTGTCGCGCACCTTGCGCGGCGGCGACCTCGTGGCCCGTCTTGGCGGCGACGAATTCGCGGTGATCTCCTCGATCGGCAACGATAACGACAAGATGATGGCGCTGGCGCAGCGCATCATCGCCGCGATCTGCGCCCCCTACTCGATTGCCGGGCAGAATATCGTCATCGGCGCCTCGATCGGCATCGCCATGATCGACCGCAACTGCGCCGGCTCCGCCGACATCATGCGCTACGCCGACATGGCGCTGTACCGTGCCAAAAACGAAGGCCGCAACCGCGGCTGCCTCTACGACGCGGCGATGGACGCCGACCTGTCGAGCCGCAAATTGCTCGAAGCCGACCTGCGCGAAGCGATCGAGAACGACAAGCTCAAGGTGATGTACCAGCCGATCGTCAACAAGAGCGGCGAAGCCATGGTCGGCGTCGAAGCGCTGTGCCGCTGGACCCATCCGACGCGCGGCGAAATCTCGCCGGTCGAATTCATCGCCGCCGCCGAACACTCCGGCCTCATCATCGAGCTTGGCGCCTGGGTGCTGCGCCGCGCCTGCATGGACGGCATGGCGTGGCCGGAGCTGACCGTCGCGGTCAACGTCTCGCCGCTGCAATTCCGCCGCACCGAT
>CAITEM010000257.1 GCA_903891395.1 uncultured Hyphomicrobiales bacterium
CGCGACCCGAACGCCAAGGGCTACACCTTCAACTACGAAGCGATGAAGGCCGGCAACGAAGACATTCAACTGCGTTCGGACTGGACCTTCCCGCTGTGCACCGGCGAAGAACGCCTTAAAGGTGCCGACGGCAAGAAACTGCATCCGACGCAGAAGCCGGAAGCGTTGCTGGCGCGCGTGATTTTGTCCGCCTCGCGCCCCGACGATCTGGTGCTCGACCCGTTCAACGGCACCGGCACCACCGGCGCCGTGGCCAAGAAGCTCGGCCGCCGCTTCATCGGCATCGAGCGCGAAGCGAAATATGCCAAGGCAGCAGAAAAGCGCATCGCCGACGTGCAGGTCGTGCCGTCGCCGTCGATCGCGCCGTTCATGACCGCGCGCGAGGCGCCGCGGGTGGCGTTCTCGGCGCTGATCGAACGCGGCATGCTGTCGCCCGGCGCGATCCTGGTCGACGCCAAGAAACGTCACAAGGCGCTGGTGCGCGCCGACGGCGCAGTTTCGTTCGGCGACGCGGTCGGCTCGATCCATCGCATGGGCGCGGTCGCGCAAGGCCTCGACGCCTGCAACGGCTGGACCTTCTGGCACGTCGAGACGCCGAAGGGTCTCAAGCTGATCGACGAACTGCGTGCGCAGTTCCGCTCCGAGATGGCGGAAGCCGCCGAGTAGCGGGCGCGTCAGCGGCCCGTAATCGTTTCCAGCAATAGCTCCAGCGCGCGCTTAGCGAAGGCGTCCATATTGGCGCGGCGGTCGGCGTTGCCCGTCTCCAGCGTGATCGCGCGCGACTGCGGCCCGGTCACCGCGATGCAGGTGTGGCCCGCGGCGTCGCCGTAGCGGTTGCCGGTCGGCCCCGCCGCGCCGGTTTCGCCGAGGCCCCAGGTGGCGCCGTTGCGCTCGCGCACCCGATTGGCCAGCAGCAGCGAGTAGTTCTCCGTCGACGGCCGCAAGCCCGCCATATCGGCATCGCCGATGCCAAGCAGCGAGAGCCGCGACGTCTTGGTGTAGACCACCGCGCCGCCGACGAAATAAGCCGACGCGCCCGGCAGCGACAGCAGCGCCGCCGCAATCAGGCCGCCGGTCGACGACTCGGCGATCGCAATCGTCTCCTGGCGTTCGGCCAGAACGCGGGCGATTTTTTCGGCGAGCGCGACCAGCGGCTGCATGCGTCAGGCTCCGCCATTGCCGAGCTGGCACAGCACGGCGAACACGCCGACCTCGGCACCGGGAAAGTCTTTCGCCAGACGCGCGCCGAGCTTTTCCGCGTCGGCCTTGCGCAGCGTATCGGCCATCAGGCAGGCCTTGATCTTCTTGTCGCCACCGCGCAGTTTTTCCTCCTGCGACACCGGCTGGCCCGAGGCATCGACCG
The DNA here is from genome assembly GCA_903891395.1 of uncultured Hyphomicrobiales bacterium. GTDB lineage: Bacteria > Pseudomonadota > Alphaproteobacteria > Rhizobiales > Xanthobacteraceae > Pseudolabrys. Next base: position 1,364 of record CAITEM010000257.1, read on the forward strand.
CGGTCCAGACCTCGCACGACGAAATATTGGTATCGCGCACCAGATCATCGGCCAGCGCCGTCAGCACGCCTGAATCCACCGCGTCGTTGAACCGCACCGTCACCGCGTAAGCGCCGCGCAGGCCGCCGCGCAACGCGCTGCGGTGGCACACCGTGCGGTTCATGTTCTGGAAAATTTCCGACATGACGCGCTTGGTCAGCGGCGTCGGATTGTCGAGCCGCTCGAGATAGGGCTTCGACGTCAGCACGTCGGGCGTTTCGACCACGTAGAAACAGAAATAGCCGGCGCTGCCGGAAATCCGCTCATGACGGCGGCCGAACAAAAAGCCCGGCACCGCCACCCGTTCCTTCAAATGCTCGCTTTGAAACCAGTAACTGAACTCGACTTCATGTCCTTCGCGGGCGTCGTTCCAGATCGCGAGGATGCCTTGCTGCTGCATACTTACTTCCCTTTGCGCATGATCTTGTCCGAAAACCGGTTCCCACTTTTCGGGATCATGCGTCTACTTCCCCGCCACGACCATGATCTCGACCTTGTAGTCCGGCGTCGCCAGTCTGGCTTCGACCGTGGCGCGCGCCGGCGTATTGCCCTGCGACACCCAGCCATCCCAGACGGCGTTCATCTCGCCGAACGTGGCCATGTCGGTGATCCAGATGGTCGCGGTCAGCAGCTTGCTCTTGTCGGTGCCGGCCTGGGCGAGAAAGCCGTCGATCTGGCGTACAATGTCCTGGGTCTGCTGGGTGACGTTCTTGCCCTTGGGGTAGTTGGCGACAATGCCGGCGAGATAGACCGTGTCGCCATGCACCACGCACTTGCTCATGCGCGGGCCGACGTCGATACGCTCGATTTTCATGGGTCGCTTCCTTTTCAGACCGTTTCGCCGGGTTTCTAGCCGTCTTTGCTTGCAATGGGAACTTGGAACACGGCAAAGACTTATCGCAGGAGTAACCAATTTTGGGAGGGTACGGCCATGGGCTGGTTTTCATCCGATATCGACACGTTCGACGAGCTGTTCGTGCACACGTTGCAGGACATCTACTACGCCGAGCATCAGATCCTCAAAGCGCTGCCAGACATGGTCGAAAAGGCCTCCGATGCCGAACTCAAGAAGGGCTTCCGCACCCACCTCAAGCAGACCAAGGGTCAGATCAAGCGGCTCGACCGGATTTTCAAAATGATCAAGTCGGTGCCCCAAGGCACCAAATGCCCGGCCATCGACGGCATCCTCGAGGAAGCCAACGAAATCGCCGGGGAGATCGAAAATAAGCTGGTGCTCAATGCCGCA
>CAITEM010000258.1 GCA_903891395.1 uncultured Hyphomicrobiales bacterium
CAGCATCACCGCGATCAGCGCGGCAACAGCTTTGTGGATTTTCATATTTAACCCTCCCATTTGACGTTATGAGGCCCGCCGACGATTCGTATCCTTACCCGATTTTGAACCAAGCCGCCATGACCGTCGTTTATGAGCGCGGCGAGGCACACACCCTGCTCCTGAGGCAGTATTGTTCGCGGTGTTCTTCAGCAACAGACTTTTGCATTTCGGCGATTGGGTTCTATGGTTTGTCGCTGCCGAGAGCTCTATTCGCCGGAGGAAGAAAGTTTGCGCTCTTTTCTGCTCGTGGCATCTGTCGCTGCGGTCTGCGCGACGCTGCAAGGTCTTGCGCCGGCCCGATCTCAAACCGTCGACCCCGCGCTTGCCCAATCCTGGACATTCGCGCAGCAATCGATGCCGGATGTTTCCTACGAACTATTGAAAGACGCGTGCGCGGAAGCGACCTTGACGATTTATCAGGGCCCCTGGCCAGAGGCGCAGCTGGCGCAGATCGCCCAATTTCACAAGCGTTTTCCCTGCATCACCGTGCGCCGTTTCGAGCTGCAAGGCGTGTTGCTGCGTGAGCGCTTCCTCGCGGAATTCCGCGCCAACAACAATATCGCTGACATCGTTCAGGACACCGATCCGGGCAATCTGAACGAGGACGCCGACCAGGGTTTCCTGATGAATTATAAAGTCGGCGACGACCGTTTCTACCCCGATGGCCTGAAAAAGGCGGCCTATTGGTATCCACTGAAAATCACCTTCGTCGGCAATGCCTGGAACACCGATCTGGTCAGCGATGCGGAGGCAAAAAGTCTGGGCCTGTGGACCGGCATGGCGGACCCGGCGTGGAAGGGGCGGGCAGGGGTAACCGATGTCGGCGGGATCGCGATGGTGCCCTGGTATCTCGTCATCAAAACCTATGGGGTCGATTTTCTGGCCAAGGTCGGCGCCTTGAAGCCCCGGGTTTTCAGCGGCAACGGGCCGGCGGCGGGAAGCCTGGCATCCGGCGACGTCTCGGTGCTTCTTGGGACCACCGAAACGGGTGTCGAACCAGTTTGGGCGAAGGGCGCACCGATCCATTGGGCGCTGCCGGAGCCGGGCGGGGGCGCCGCGACGGGGCAGGGCATTTCCGCCCACGCCCCGCACCCGAACGCGGCCAAGCTCTATCAGGATTACGCCTTCACCGAGGAAGGCTATGCCGCATGGCAAACGCTTGGCGGCGCCCCGGCCCGCAGCGGCTATAAGGACAGGCGCAAAGTGGCGGCCGAACCGTGGTATAAATTGCCGCAGAAGATGTTTGTGTTTGATCCCGCCGATGAGGCCCGTGCCACTCCGGCAACGCTCGACGCATTCCATCGCGCTATCGGCAAAGCTCGCTAGTGTAGAAGGGCCGCTTTCGATCATGCTCTAGCTTCGGGTCAGAAACATTTTTAACGTTCCGAACAGGCGGTCTGCGACGAACAACACAATCAGCACGATTGTCGCCTGCACGACCGCGACGGCGAACGCCTCGGTCTGCTGGCCACCGGTCATGCGCGACCACAGCAGTACCGCTACGGTCTGAGTATCGGGCGTGTAGAGGATGATTGTGATGCTGATCTCGGTGAAGATCAGGATGAACAGCACGGTCCACAACGATGCCGCGGCCGGCTTGAGCAATACCAACACGATGTCGCGAAACGCCCGGCTGGGAGACGCGCCGGCGACCCGCGCCGCTTCCACCAGGGTTTCGGAAACCTGCGCCAGCGCCGCGTGCGATTGGCGTACGCCCTGCCCGAGAAAACGCGTGAAATAGCCCAGCAGCAGCAGCCAGGCCGTGCCGTAGATCGGCAAAGATACATAGGCCCAGACGAACCCGACGCCGAGCACGATTGCCGGCACCACCGTCGGCAGCATGACGGCGTAATCAAGAACTTTGG
>CAITEM010000259.1 GCA_903891395.1 uncultured Hyphomicrobiales bacterium
GTTGCCGGTTTCCTTTTTGTAGGCGTCGGCCCACTTGGCGTAGACGGGATAGGGGAAAGTCGCGCCGGCACCCGAGATGTCGGCGGCGTTGGCGGTACCAAAAGCGGCGGCGGCGACGAAGCCGGCGGCTGCCAATGTGGTCCAATGTTTCAAGGGGTATCTCCATGTTTGCGGCCATAGACGAACGCGGGCCCGAATGACCCACCGTCTGTTTTTGCGCCCATCGCGCTCTGAACGAGCGATTTGTGCGGCCGCTGTTTGAACTAAAAACGCGCTCCAAGATCTCAACTTCGGACGGGTTTTTTCTTGCTGTGAGGCGAGGCGTTCCGAAGTCGTGAGCAGCCTTAGGCGTTGCATGTCACCGTTCTATAAAGCTTTGGTGACAGTCACATGACAACATAACCTATTGATATTTAAGATAATTCGCCGGAGGGCGTGAAATCGCCGGTGCGTAAAGGCAGGTGCATTGTGAACGTTGCTCCCTGCCCGAGCGTGCTCTCGATCGACAACCTGCCGCCATGCCGATTGAGAACGTGCTTGACCAAGGCCAGTCCTAATCCGGTGCCGCCCTGGGCGCGGCTGTCGGCGACGTCGACGCGATAAAACCGCTCTGTCAGGCGCGGCAGATGCTCAGGCGCGATGCCCGGACCATGGTCGCGCACCGCGATGCGCGCCTCCGGCGCGCCGGCCCGGGTCTGGGCGGGGCCGAGTGTAATCTCGACGCGCTTGCCGGCCTCGCCGTATTTCAGCGCGTTCTCGACCAGGTTTTCCAGCGCGCGGATCAACTCGTCGCGGTCGCCGAGCACGATCAAAGCCTCCTGCGGCATCGTCAGCTTGATCGCGACGGAGCGGTCGCGCGCCAGAGTCTGCAAGCCGTCGGCGACCTGCCGCACGATCGGCGCGAGATCCACCGGCGTGTTCGGCTGCAAATGCGCGTTGAGTTCGATGCGCGACAACGACAGCAGATCGTCGATCAGCCGCGCCATGCGCGTCGCCTGGCCCTGCATGATGGCGAGGAATTTCTCGCGGGCGGCGGGATCGTTCTTGGCAGGGCCTTGAAGGGTTTCGATGAAGCCGAGCAAAGCCGCGAGCGGCGTGCGCAGTTCGTGGCTGGCATTGGCGACAAAGTCGGCGCGCATTTCCTCGACCCGGCGCAACGGCGACAGATCGTTGAACGTCATCAGCAGAACGTCGGCGCGCCACCCGGCGACGCCGGCAAGTTTCACCGGCACGACGAAAGCCTCGAACCAGCGGTCGAGCGGCACGCGCTCGAAGAATTCGACGCGTTGCGGCTCGCGGCTTTTGCTGGCGCGCCGCACGGCGTCGACCAGTTCCGGCATACGCAGGCTGATCAAAGCCGGCTCGCCCTGCCGCAACGCCGGGGCGATGAAGCGCGCCGCGTCGTTGAAAGCGATGACGCCGCCAGCGGCGTCCAGCACGATCGCCGCGTCCGGCAAGCCGCCGATCAAGGATGCAATGAGCGCCGCCTGCGGATGCTCGCCGCGGCCCAAAGCCTGCGGCGCGCCGCGCGGGTCGTTGGCGGTGCTGCCGTGACCGGCCAAAGCATGCCAGGCGCCCTGCAGGCGGCCCGGCCAAGTTTTGCGAGGGTCGTCTTCAACCGCCATCCGGGCCCGCCTATGTGTTGGACTTGGCTTGCGCCGTAGCGTCCGCCTTGGCAGTCGCCGCTTCGATCTCGGTGGTGATCGGCGCGGTGACCGTCGTGACCGGGGCCAGCTTCGCCTTCTCATGCTTGCCATGCATGTTCAGCCACACTTCGCGGATGCCGAGAACGACCAGCGCCAGCGCGAACGGCACCAGATAATACAGCACGCGGAACAGCAACAGACCGGCCAGCACCTGCTCCTTGTCGAATTGCCACAGCGCCACCAGCATGGCGGCATCGAACACACCCAGGCCGCCCGGCGCGTGACTGGCAAAGCCAAGCAGCGTCGCCGACACGAACACCACCGCGACGGTTATGAAGCCGATGTTCGGCTCACCCGGCAGCAGCATGTACATGGCGAGCGCGCAGCAGGCGAGATCGACGATGCCGATGAACATCTGCAACAGCGTGTTCGGCCCGCTCGGCAGCTTCACGGTCCATTCGCCGCGGCCGATTTCGCGGGGCGCCGCAAAAATCCAGCCGACATAGCAGGCCAGAATAAACAGCAGCGCAAAACCGATGCAACGGTTCGGGAACGCCGGCAATTGGTTGATGGCGCTGGCGGCGATCGGATCGATCGAGATGCCGAGGCCAAGCACGGTCACATTGCCGAGCCAGAATGTGAGCCCGGCGAGGAAACAGATTTTCGCCACCTCGACGGCGTCGAGGCCGTGATACGAATAGATGCGATAGCGTACCGCGCCGCCGGTAAACACCGTGGCGCCAACATTGTGACCGATCGAATAGCTGCTGAAGCCGGCGAGCGCGGCGACGCGATAGGGAATTTCCTTGCGGCCGATCGTGCGCAAGGCGAACAAGTCATAAAAGGTCAGCGTGAAATAGCCGCCGGCAACGAACGCCGCGGCGGCCGCGATGTGCCGCGGATCGGTGGCGTGCAGCGCGACATAGACGTCACCGGTGTTGATGTTGCGCAGCATGCGAACCAGCACCACCACCGCGACGGCGATGATGGCGACGCTCAACAACACACCGATGCGATTCCAGCCGATCTTGTCCTGGACAAAGCGCGCCGCGGCACGCAACCAATTCAGCATCTTTCCTCCGGCATCCGATCTCGGCATGTCCGAAATCGGCTCCCAAAAAGCACCCGCCCGGTCTCCCGGCGACGAAACCCGGCGGCGCCACGCGTCCCACACGCGATTTTTTATCCAGTAGCAGAACTCGCAACGTGACGCGAGTGGACTGCCCAGCGGCCCGGCGATTTGCTAGGCTGGCCTCGAACGAGCCAGCGGACGAGCGATCACGGCTGAACCGGGACGCGGCGCAACGGCATAGGGAGACGTGCCATGACTGAATCCAACCACGTTAGTTCCAATTTCACGAATATGCCGCGCCGCGACGTTCTCAAGGCTGCGGGCCTGGGCGCCGGCCTGATGGCCGGCCTGGTGACGCCCGCGGCAGCCGCCGAGCCTGCGGCCACCATCTGGAGCGCGGAATATTGGGCGAACAAAGGCGGCGTAAAGCTCAATCTGTGGCGCAAGCGCCTGGGCGCGCCGAAACCGGGCGCGGCTGCCCTGCCGGTGGTGTTCCTGGTGCACGGCTCGTCGAATTCGGCCCGGTCGTCCTACGACCTCACCGTGCCCGGCAAGGGCGAATATTCGATGATGAACGTGCTGGCGCGCTACGGCTATGACGTCTGGACCATGGACCACGACGGCTACGGCTATTCGGGGTCGTCCGGCAATAGTTCGGATATCGCCAGCGGCGTCGAGGACCTCAGGGCCGCGATGCCCGTGGTGGCAAAAGAGACCGGGCAGCAGAAGGCGCATTTCTACGGCACCTCGTCCGGCGGCATCCGCGCCGCGGCCTTTGCGCAGGCCGAACCGGACCGCGTCGGGCGGCTGGCGCTGTCGGCTTTCACCTATAAAGGCGATGGCGCCGAGGAAATCGCGCGGCGACGCAAGAACATCGACGCGCTGCGCGCCAATCCGCGCCGCAAACGCGACGCCGCCATGATCCACTCGATCTTCTCGCGCGACGGCTATCCGCAGGGCTACGATCCGGCGGTGGCGGAAGCGATCATCAACGACGAGAAGAATTTCGGCGACACCATCCCGAGCGGCACCTATGTCGACATGGCGGCGAATCTGCCGATCGTCGATCCGAAAAAAGTGCTGTCGCCGGTATTGATGATGCGCGGCGAATTCGACGGCAACTCGACCAATGACGACCTGCTCGACTTCTACCGGCAACTGCCGAACGGCGAGCGCCAGTTCGTCATCCTGCCGAAGACGGCGCACGCGGTCGGCTACGGCATCAACCGCCACCTGCTGCATTACGCCGTGCACAACTTCCTGGCTGCGCCGGAGCCGGTGTCGGCGTAAGTCTACGA
>CAITEM010000260.1 GCA_903891395.1 uncultured Hyphomicrobiales bacterium
CCATCGACCACATGGTTCTGTTCTCCGGCGACGGCGACTTCCGCTCGCTGGTGGAAGCCGTGCAGCGCCGCGGCGTGAAGGTCACCGTGATCTCGACCATCTCGACGCAGCCGCCGATGATCGCCGACGAACTGCGCCGCCAAGCCGACGTCTTCACCGACATCGTCACGCTGCAGGGCAAGATCGGCCGCGACCCGTCCGAGCGTCCGGCGCGCGCGCCGCGCGACGTCGGCGAACCGGGCCAACACACGCCGCAGTTCCTGCAGCGTCCGCCCGCCCCCGCCCCGCAAAGGGCCGGCGCCACGGTCGGCGCCGACGACGACGATTTCGAAGATTAATCCCCAACCTTAAGTCACGACCATGCCCGCCGCCGGCAAGCCAGGGCGAGACTGCCCGCGCTGTCCGCGGCTGGTCGCCTATCGCGAAGCGCTGCGCGTCAAGGAGCCGACTTGGTTCAACGCGCCGGTGCCCTCATTCGGGTCCATCGACGCACGCCTGCTGGTCGTCGGCCTCGCCCCCGGCGTGCAAGGCGCCAACCGCACGGGGCGGCCGTTCACCGGCGATTATGCCGGCGTGCTGCTGTACGAAACGCTCAGCCTTTACGGATTTGCCAACGGCAAATTCGACGCCCGCATCGACGACGGGCTGGAGCTGATCGATTGCCGCATCACCAACGCGGTGCGGTGCGTGCCGCCGGAGAACAAGCCGCTGCCGGTCGAGATCAACACCTGCCGCGACTTCCTCAACCCCACCATCGCCGAGATGAAGAACCTGAAGGCGATCGTCGTGCTCGGTCACGTCGCGCACAACAGCGTCGTGAGCGCCTTCGGCGCCAAAAAATCTCAGACGCCGTTCAAGCATGCCGGCAAGAACATGCTGGGCGAGTTGGCGCTGTTTTCGAGCTACCACTGCTCACGCTACAACACCAACACCGGCGTGCTGACGACGCCGATGTTCCGCGACGTGTTCGAGAAGGTCCGCCGCTATCTGGACGAGAAGCAGCCGTCAGCTTTGTGACGCCTTGGCCACGCTCGACCGCGGCCGCTGGGCGTAAGCGTGCGACGACATGAGCGCGCCGGATAACAAATAGAAACTGTTACTGGCGTCGTTGAAACCAATATTGGCGGCGACCTGCGAGCTGAGCGAGAACGTCAGCGCGTTGTAGGGGACCTGGCCCAACACCGTTCCGCTATTAGACGCGTTGGACAGAAACACAGAGATTGTCTGTATCGGCGTGAAGCTCGCCACCTGGTTTTGAAGAACGGGAATGGCGTTCAAAGGCGCCATCGTCATGACGTTATTGACGACGGCCTGCTGCGACAGTCCGAAATTGAACATACCACCCTGCTGATTGCTCATATTGAAGGCGTCGGACACGCCGCCCTGCGCGCCCGTGAACTGTCCGTTACTGAATGTGTAGGTCCAGCCGGTCTGCACCGACGCTGGCGTCATCGACGTTTGTACGATCATCGCGCCGGCCATGATCTGCGTGGTGGTCGCGTATATGGAGTAGCTGTCGGTCCAGCTCACCGCGTTCTCTTCCAGCGGCTGGAAGACAGTCCATGCGACCGGCAGAGTCCCGCCGGGGAGCGGGTTCGAGACCACGCTTTTCACAATCGTCACGGACTGGCCCGATGCATAGATCATCTGAAGGCCGTTAGCGTCGATCGAAATATTGAGTTGATACTGCATCGCACGCTCCTGACAGGCGCGGGACGACGGATCGCCGTTGTGCCGGGCGCCGAAGCAACCTTAAGATGCATCAAACGGTTGCGTCAACCCTGCCCGCGATGCGCCTTGAGCCGCGAGATCAAGCAGGAACGTACGTCAACCTAATCACGTCCTCGCCCATGAGATCGCTGGCCACAAGCCGGAGCGGTGGCCGGGGGGCGGCGAAGAATGGCTTGCCGCGACCCACCACGAAGGGGTGGATGTAGACCCGATACTCATCCACAAGACCAAGATCGGTGAGGCTTCGTGCCAGGTCTGGTCCGGCAACTTGAATCTCCCCCACGAGCCGAGCCTTCAGCCCGCGGATGACCGCCTCGAGATCATTCTCGACAAGCGTGGCGTTGGGGCCGACCGACTTCAACGAGCGCGACACGACCCACTTCGGCTGGCGCCGCCACGCCAGCGCGAAGTCGCGTTCCTCCGCGCTCCACTCAGGATGCTCGTCGTCCCAATAACGCATGGTCTCGTACATGCGGCGGCCGTACACACTGCCGGTCAGCTTGCGCATGTGCTCTATGAAGTGACGAAAGAGTGCGGGACCTGGCGCAAACGCCTGGTGGTCGACATAGCCATCCAGCGACTGGTTCAACCCGAAGACGAGCTTCGCCATGCCGCAAAATCTCCACCGCAGGGTGTTCAGAATAGCTTGAGGACATTACGCAAAAGTTGGCTCGCACATCAGGACGACGGCGAACGAAGCCAGGCGACCACCTCTTCCGCATTCTTGTCCGGCGGAAACACCGGATAAAACACCTTGGTGATGACGCCATCGTCGATCACCCAGGCCATGCGCTTGAGCAATGTCATGCCGGACGTGACGAAGGCCGGCAGATGGAGTGCCTCTGTCAGCGCCCGCTTTTCGTCCGACAAAATGGCGAAGGGCAGATGCAGCCGCGCCGCGGCTTCCTGCTGGTACGCGGTGTCCTGCACTGACAGCCCATAAAGCTGCGCCACGCCGAGACGTTTGAGTTCGTCGAAATGATCGCGGAACGAACAGGATTGCGGCGTGCAGCCGCGCGCGCCCGGAATATCGTTCCAGCCGGGCGGCAGATCGACGCCCGGCACGCCGGTGCGCGGATAGATATAGAGAACCG
>CAITEM010000261.1 GCA_903891395.1 uncultured Hyphomicrobiales bacterium
CGCCGCGCTCGATGAATCCAAGGAGCAGCATCAGGCCGAACGCAACAGCCTGAACATGCGTCTCGACGCGCTGCAATCGCGTGCCGCCACCGCCGAACGTCTCCTCGCCGAAGCGCGCCAGAATTTGCTCGCCCGCACCGAGGAAGTGCGTGCCTTCGACCGCAAGTCTGTGGAAGCCACCATCGGCCGCAACAATTCGGAAAAGCGCCTGGCGCAGATCGAGGCGGCGCACGAAGCGCGTGAACGCCAGATCAAGGATCTCGAAGCCGCCCGCACCGCCCTCACCGAACGCAACAACGCCATCACCAAGACGCTGAAGACCCGCGAGACGGCGCTGGCCCGCGCAGACGAAAAGATCGCGGCGCTGACCGAACGTAACGGCCATCTCGAAGCCGACGTTCAGATCAGCCGCACCAACATCGAAAAGCGGGTCGAGGATCTCAATTCGTCGCTGCAACGCGAGCGCATGGAGCGCGCGGTGGTCGAAGGCGCGCTGGAAGCGGCGCGCAAAGACAATTCGCGGCTGCAAAGCGAAGTCGCCGCTCTACGCTCGACGCTGCGGCGCGGAGTTCCGCTCGACGAAACGCCGATCACGCCCGGCGACGCCGCTAACGACGAAGTTCCGCCTAACGCCAATAAAAAGGGCGCGGAAACAGCTTAAGTGGCCATCGGTCGCAACTTACTATTCCTCCATGGTGGAACGCGGGACCCCGGTCCCGCGTTCTTCATTTATGCGGCGCGTGTCCCGCGAAGGCGGGACTTTGCCTGCAATCTGGAACAATTTGGAGGACACAATGCTGAAACATGGTCTGACCGCAGCGGCTGTACTTGCCGCGCTTGCGACCCCCGCTTTCGCGCAGACGAGTTCGTCGGGTGCGTCGACGCACGCGGCCCCGTCGTCGAGCGCTTCCACCGATAAATTCTTGCAGAAGCAACAGGCCACCGATTGGCGCGGTTCGAAATTGATCGGCTCGACCGTTTATGGTCAGGACAACGCCTCGATCGGCGAAGTCAACGAGGTGTTGATCGGCAATGACGGCAATATTCGCGCCGCCGTGATCGGCGTCGGCGGCTTTCTCGGCGTCGGGGAAAAGAATGTCGCCATCCCGTTCGATGGCCTGAACATTACGCGCACCCCGGACACGGGCGCGATTCAAAAGATCACCGTCAATTACACCAAGGATCAGCTAAAGGCGGCGCCGACATTCGCCTATGCCGATGCGGCCAGTTCGTCGACGACAGGCTCCGATACAGGCGGTTTGAACAGTCTGCCGGGCTCGTCGGGCGGCAAGCCGGCTGCACCCGCGGCCGGCGGTTTGAAGTAGTCGTCTGACATTCGAAAGATGAACGGCGCCCGGTCGAAACCGGGCGCCATTTTTATGATCAGTCGTAGAATGCCGGCGCGTGCTTGAGTGCATCGCCTTGCGTCTTGTCGTGATTGATCCAGAGCTGGGCTTTTTCTTTCGCCATCACGTCGGCGAGCTTGTTCATCGACGCCAGCGTTTGCTCTTTGCTGGTATTGCCGCCGGGCACGCGCCGATGGTCCCAATTGTCCTTGAAGTGCACGGCGTCGCCCGACAGCAGCACCGCGCCGGTCTTCGGCAATTTCACCAACAGCGATTGGTGGCCCGGCGTGTGGCCCGGCGTCGACAGAATCGTCACGCTGCCGTCGCCGAAAACATCGTGATCGCCGTCGAGCTTGTTGACCGGATGCTCCGGTTTGAAACGGCTGACACCCGGGGATGCCGGCCAGTCATATTCCGCCTTCTGCACCAGCAACGTCGACTGTGGAAACAACTCGACATTGCCGATGTGGTCGGGATGCGTGTGCGAGATCGCGACATACTTGATGTCCGACGGCTTGAGGCCGAGCGCTTCGATTTGCGAGGCCAGCGTCTTCGGACGATACCAATTCGGTCCGCCGTTGGATGGCGGCGGTCCCGGCTGGTTCGGCGTCGTATCGGTCACGCCGGTATCCCACAGAAGCCAGACGTTGCCGGTGTGATGGATCAGGTAGCAATTATCCACCACATCCATCGGCTTGTTGACGTTCTCGCCGGGCGTCCAGCGCGACATGTCTGCGGCGGTGCCCCGGCCGCAATCCAGAATGTAGAGTTTATCGACCCCGCTCTTGCCTTGGGCATTGGCAAAGCTTGGGATCAGCAGCAGCACAGCAGCGGCGATCAAGCGAGTAAAAAACATTAGTCGTCTCCCCGGCGATGACATTGTTGACAGCACGCACTATACCAACCCCATGAGAAGCGTGATCGTCCTTGGTCTGGTCGGCTTGTTTGGGCTCCTCGCCCTGGCGATTTGGTTCGCCGCGAGCAGCTTTGTTCATATGGGCGGCGACGAAATCCCCCTGTACGGCTATGTCGCCATCGCCGGCGGCGTGCTGGTTTCTTTGCTGGTCGGCGGGGGCTTGATGGCCCTGGTTTTCTACTCAAATCGCCATGGTTATGACGACGACGTCAGCGGAAAGCCGGAATAGATTTCATTTTATACCGCACTGCACGCGCGACTTTCGCACACGCGCGGTTGTGGAAAAGTTTGACAGCACCCCCCTGTTTCGCGTTTTTTATACGGCAGGATCATTTAGTTAAGTGGGCCGCTTTGGTGGCACAGCTAACGACCTGATCTAATAAAACAAAATAAAAAAGGCCGCGTATCGCGGCCGTAGGGGACGAAACCATGTGGAACCAAGTCTACAACCCGTTCAATAATGCTGTCTTGTCGACAGTGGCCGCGGCTTTGCCGGTCGTCACACTGCTGGTGCTGATCGCATCGAATAAAGTGAAGGCGCACATCGCTGCGGTGATCGCGCTGGTGGTCGCCAATCTGGTGGCAATCTACATCTTTACGATGCCCGCCGGTATGTCGATCCGGGCCTCGATCCTCGGCGTTGCCACCGGCTTCTTCCCGATCGGCTGGATCGTGCTCAACGTTATCTTTCTCTACCGGCTGACGGTGGAGAAAGGCGCGTTCGAAGTTCTGCAGACCACGATCGGCGGCGTCACCAACGACCGCCGTTTGCAGCTTCTATTGATCGCGTTCTCGTTTGGCGCCTTCTTCGAAGGCGCTTCCGGCTTCGGTACGCCGGTTGCGGTCACCGGCGCGATCCTGATCGGCCTCGGTTTCTCGCCGCTCGCGGCGTCGGGCCTGTCGCTCATCGCCAACACCGCACCGGTGGCGTACGGCGCACTCGGTACGCCGATCGCCGGCTTGGCAAGCGTCACCGGCATCGATCCATTCCTCCTCGGCGCCATGGTCGGCCGGCAATTGCCGTTCTTCTCGCTGATCGTACCGTTCTGGGTCGTCTGGGCCTTCGCCGGCTGGAAAGGCATGAAGGACGTGTGGCCGGCCATTCTGGTCACCGGCGTTACGTTCGCGGTCCCACAGTATCTGATCTCGAACTTCATCAATCCCTGGATCGTCGATATCGGTGCGTCGCTGATCTCGATGGCTTGCCTCATCCTCTTCCTGAAGGTCTGGCAGCCCAAAGTGATCTGGACCTCGGCCGCCTTGCGCAGCAAGGACGAATCCGCCGGGACAATGGCGCCACCGAAGCCGGTGAAAATCGCCAACCCCTCCACCTCCCAGGTCTGGCTGTCGATGCTGCCGTGGATCATCGTCTGCGTGGTCCTGCTGATCTGGGGCACCGACATGTTCAAGCTCGCCGTCAACAAATGGGCGATCTGGAACTATCCGGTCCCGGACTTGAACGGGATGATCAACAAAGTCCCGCCGATCGTGGCGGCACCGACCAAGGAAGGCGCCGTGTTCTCGTTCACATGGCTGTCCTACACCGGTTCGGGCATGTTGATCGCCGCGATCATCTCGGGCTTCCTGATGGGCTTCGGCCCGGTCAAGATCGTCACCGAATACGCAAAGACCATAAAGGTCTGCGCCTATTCGCTGCTGACGATCTCGGCGATGCTCGCGATCGGCACTCTCACCCGCCTGTCCGGCATCGACGCGACCTTGGGTCTCGCCTTCGCCGCGACCGGCGTGCTCTATCCCTTCTTCGGCACCCTGCTCGGCTGGTTGGGCGTGGCGCTGACGGGATCGGACACCGCGTCAAACATCCTGTTCGGCAACCTGCAGAAGATCACCTCCACGCAGCTCGGCATTTCGCCGATCCTGATGGGCGCCGCGAACTCGTCGGGCGGCGTCATGGGCAAGATGATCGACGCTCAGTCGATCGTGGTGGCATCCACCGCGACCAACTGGTTCGGGCATGAAGGCACCATTCTGCGCTTTGTGTTCTGGCACTCTATCGTGCTGGCGAGTCTAGTCGGCTGCCTGGTCATGCTGCAGGCCTATGTCTTCACCGGCATGATCGTCGTAGCGCCCTAATAACTGCGCGCGACCTGCAAAAATCGAAGCCCCGCATCGTGAGATGCGGGGCTTTTTTTCGTGACGCTTGCGCTATAGTCGAGGCCTTCAACCCCGGCGGAAACATCCATGAACAAGACCCTCGTCCAAGAACACTTCGGCAAGACCGCCGCGAGCTATTTGACCTCGACGCCGCACGCGCTCGGCAAGAGCCTGCAGCGGCTGGTCGATCTCACCAAGCCGCAGAAGAACTGGCGCGCACTCGACGTCGCCACCGGCGGCGGCCACGTCGCCTACACCTTCGCGCCGCATGTCGAGCGCGTCTGGGCCACCGACATCACCCAGGAAATGCTGGACATGGTGAAAGGCGAAGCCGCCAAGCGCGGCCTCGCCAATCTTCGCACCACGTATGCCAAGGCCGAAGCGCTGCCCTTCGAGGACGACAGCTTCGATCTGGTCACCTGCCGGATCGCGCCGCATCACTTCGACTCGATCGCCGAATTCCTTGCCGAGGTGCATCGCGTGTTGAAGCCAAGCGGCGTCTTCGCCGTGGTGGACAACGTCGTTCCCGAAGGCAAGGTCGGCGATTACGTCAACGCCTTCGAACGCTTCCGCGACCCGAGTCACCTGCGCGCCTGGCCGATGCAGGAATGGCGCGACGCACTCAAGACGGCCGGCTTCACCATCGGCCACGAAGAACAGCTCTACAAGAACATGGAATTCAAAAGCTGGGCAGCGCGCCACGACAAGGACATGCAGGGCTTTCTACGGTCGATGCTGGCGCTGGCGACGCCCGACGTTGTAACGGTGATGGAGCCGAAGAACGTCGACGGTGAGGATCTTAGTTTCCGCCTCTGCGAAGGTCTGTTCATCGCGAAGAAGGCGTAATCGCCTTCCGGGGCGCGCTGAAAGCGCGAACCTGGAATTCAGCAAAATTGCAGAGTTTACATCTGGATTCCGGGTTCGCTCGCTTTGCTCGCGCCTCGGAATGACACCCGCCAAAATAAAACCGCCGGCGCTGTTTCCAGCACCGGCGGTTTTTTATTGAAACGTAAGTTGCGGCTGATGCGCTGCTTACATCTTCTTGTGGTGGTGGCGGTGGTGCACGACCGGCTGGCCCGGTTCCCATTCCGGATGGGCGTCCCAGACCGCGTTGACCAAGAGGCCGCCGACGATCGGCACGATGCACGAGCCGATGAGCACGTGAGCTTCGCGGGTGGTCAGCGGACGGTCGAGCACGACGGTCGCAACCATCGGCGACACCGCGGCGCAGCCCATGGTGGTCAGGCCGTAGGCGCCGAGGCGGGTCAGGCCGGCGCCGCTGCCGTTGCTGTTCCAGCCATTCCAGCGCCAGTTGTTCAACGAAAAGAACGTGGCGGTCGATGCCGCACCCACGCCGATCGCGACGGCGGCGAGCTTCGCGCGGTCGTGATGACGGCCGCCGGCTTCAGCGCTCTGCGCCGCGCAGGTAACAGCCGCGACGATCGCAGCGAAAATAGTAAGTTTACGGTTCATTACAAAGTCTCCCGGTGGTCGTTCTGGTCGAGGGCGTTTGCGGGCTGGTTCGGCACCCAAGTCGAGCCGACGGCCCGCCGGGCGGGAAAGTTATTAACAGCCGGGATGCCCCGCCCAGGTCCCGTGCCACCTCTGATTACCGCTGCCCTGCTGCGCGCCACCGGCCGCGACAATCACAAACTACAGCAACCACCTGATAAATAACGTGCTTTTGCGTTTCCAAAGGTAATCTTAATCAAGTGTTTACCAAGCCGCTCCAAATTGGAACAGAACTGGTTTTCTCAAGTGATTCGGCGTCGCTTCGGCCGGGCGGATCGGCGCAATAAAGGATCACGCGATGAGCAAATTTGGGGGCTTTTTCGCCCGCAAAGCCGGCACGGTAGAAACCTTGCCGACACCCATGCCGGCGGCCGACGTCAATTTCACGGCCCACC
Organism: uncultured Hyphomicrobiales bacterium; assembly: GCA_903891395.1. Lineage (GTDB taxonomy): Bacteria > Pseudomonadota > Alphaproteobacteria > Rhizobiales > Xanthobacteraceae > Pseudolabrys. Next base: position 6,285 of record CAITEM010000261.1, read on the forward strand.
TCGCCGCCGCCCTGCCCGATAATCCGCTCGAACTCGACGAGGAGCTGTTCTCCGCGCTCGGCGCCCAGATCGGCGGCGACAACGAGTCGTTGCGCAACTTGATGCTCGACGCCACTGCCAAGATCGGCGAGCTCGACATGATCAAGGCCGCGGTCGGCAAGCTGGTCGATCCTTTGAGCAAGACGTTGCGCGCGCTCGAAGCGGAAAAGTCTGAAAAAATCAATCTGCAGACCGTGCTGGCCAACACCCGCACCGCCTACGGCAAGCTGCGCAACGAAGTCGCCGAGATGGAGAAAAAGACGGCGACGTCCGACCTGCAGTGCAAGACGCTGCGTCAGGAGCTGGCCACCACACAGAGCCTGCTGCGCTCGACCGAGACCACCAAAGCCGAAATCTCCATCGACATCGCAGCGCGCCGCGCCCAGATCGTCGAACTGGAATCGCGCGTCGCCCAGGAAGCCGGCGACAACAAGTCGCTGCGCGAGGAAACCCGCAGGCTCGACGAACGCCTGGCGGTCGCCGACAAGCGCATCATCGCACTGGAATCCGACATCAACGCCGCGCGTCAACGTCTGGCGACGGCCGAAGACGAAAAGCGCTCGCAGCAAGCCTCGCTTTCCAAGGCCAGCACCGAAGTCGCGCGGCTGATGCGCAAGCTCAATGAGACGGAAGCCAGCCTGGCCGCATCGCAAGGCCGCCTGCGTCACGTCGAAGCGAACTTCGCCGAAGTCAGCACCGAACGTTCGCGGCTGGTCTCGGCACTCGACGAGGCCAACGAGCGTCATGCGCAAGAACTGTCCACGCACCACATGCGTTTTGACGCGCTTCAGGCGCGCGCCACCTCGACCGAAAGCCTGCTGGTCGAGGCCCGTGAGCACCTGCTCGGCCGCGCCGAAGAGATCCGCAATTACGACCGTGATGCCGGCGAACTGGCCCTGGAACGGGACGCCCTGCAATCGCGCGTGTCGGACCTGGAAGCCGACCGCATCCAGCGTGAATCGCAGCTCAGCGAGCTCGATCAGGCTCGGACCACATTGACCGAGCGCAGCACAACGCTGGCCCGCGCCTATACCAGCAAGGAAGCCGCACTGGTGCGCGCCGACGACACCATCGCCGCGCTCAACGCCCGCATCGCCGACATGGAGAATACGCGCGAAGCCGACCGCCAAGCTCACGAACAGCAGGTCGAGGAACTCAGCGCCGCGTTGCGCCGCGAGAAGCTTGAGCGCGCGGTGTCCGAAGGCGCACTGGAAACCGGCCGCAAAGACTTCTCGCGCCTGATGCGCGAAGTGATGGCATTGCAGCGCGGCCAGCAGGAAGCCGAGACGCCCGCCAGCCCGCGCGCTGCTAACGCCGCCTAAGCGTTCAAGTTAGTGAGACAATACAGATCGCCGGGCCCAAAGCCCGGCGATCTTGTTTGAGGCGTCCGTATCAATCCAGCGCCAACGCCGCGATCTCATCAGCCACACGCCAATGACTAGCCGCGCTTGCGCGCCAGCGGCACGACCAGAACCTGGTTGGTGTCGCAGGTGTCGCAGGTGTCGCAGACGTAGGTGTTGATATCGGTATGCAGCAAACGCGGATGCGGCTCGATGCCGTAAATCCGCGTGGCGCCGCCGCACTCATCGCACGGCGGGGTCGAGAGGGTGGTGGTGTGTTCTACATGGGTTTCGGTCATAGCTTAGACCCTAAGCTCACCCCAAGTAATGTCAACGAATACTTCATAACAACTACAATAACGGCAATAAATACAACGCAATACTTTTGTCATCTGACTTAACGACAGTAATGCGCTCCATCGGCCGCACTTGCGCGCCATCAGCCGATTGAGTAAAAGAAGCAAGGAACTAAGTTCCAGCAATAGGCGTTGCTAATTCGACGGCCCGGGGGCCGTCTACTGGGAGCTCAGGAAGCTCCACAAAGCGCGGTGCGATCGGGGGATAGATGGATATGTCACCGGATTCACGAGGCGAACGACTGCAAATCATGCTGTCGGCCGAAGAGCTACAGGTCGTCGACGAGTTCCGTTTCAAGCAGCGCATGCCGAGCCGTGCCGCCGCGGTACGCGAGTTGCTCAAGCGCGGGCTGGCGGCCGAAGGTTTCTCCGCCGCCGTGTTCGGTTCCAAATCGTCGGATTACGGCGTCACCGGCGACTCGCCGAACGACGGCAACGGCAAGGCGCACAAATAAACCGGCGCTCCTGACCGCGATTTAATGTTCCGACCGGAACGCCGGGCGGGACTTGGCGTTGCGCCTTGGGGGACGAACTCAAGGAGCACCAATTGATGTCCATCAAAACGAAAGCACTCGCCGTCTTGACCGCAGCCCTCGTGGCGGGAAGTGCAAGCATGGCCTTGGCCCAATCCGGCGGCGCCGGTGCCGCAACAGGCAGCGGCGGCCTCAGTGGCAGCTCGAGTATGAGTGGCTCGCCGTCGAACCCCAGTACCGTCAACCCGTCTGCCGCGCCGAGCAGCACCGGCGTCAACGGCCAGCTCAACGGCGGCCAGGCCGGAATAAACAAGCCCTGCGGCAACACCGCATCGACGGGTGGCGGCGGCCTGACCGGCACCACCGGCATGGCATCGTCAACGACTCCCAACGCCAGCGCATCCACCGCGGGAGCCAGCGCCAGCGGTTGCTAATTCACGGCGTTTCAAACAAAAGACCGACGTGTCACCCGGCACGCCGGTCTTTTAACGCACCAACTCCCGCATCGCGCGGTCGAGCCCATCCAATGTGAGCGGATACATCCGTCCACCCATCAATTGCTTCACCATTGAGATCGAATACGTGAAATCCCACTGCGCTTCGGGGATCGGGTTGAGCCAGACCGCGGCGGGATAAGTCCGCGTCACGCGCTCGATCCAGGTGGCGCCCGGCTCGTCATTGTAATGCTCGACCGAGCCGCCCTGCGCCGTAATCTCGTACGGCGACATCGCCGCGTCGCCGACGATGACGACCTTGTAGTCGTGCGGATAGGTGTGCAGCACGTCCCAAGTTGGCGTGACGACAGAGAAGCGGCGGCGATTTTCCTTCCACACCTTCTCGTACAGGCAATTGTGGAAGTAGAAATGCTCCATGTGCTTGAATTCGGTGCGCGTCGCCGAGAACAGTTCTTCGGTCGCCTTGATGTGATCGTCCATCGAGCCGCCGATATCGAAGAACAACAGCACCTTCACCGCGTTGTGCCGCTCCGGCCGCATGTGGATGTCGAGATAGCCTTTGTGCGCCGTGCCCTGGATGGTGCCGTCGAGATCGAGTTCGTCTGGCGCGCCCGTGCGAGCGAATTTGCGCAGGCGGCGTAGCGCCAACTTGATGTTGCGCGTGCCGAGTTCGACCTCGTCGTCGAGATCCTTGAACTCGCGCTTGTCCCAGACCTTCACCGCGCGGCGATGCGTGCTCTCGCCACCGATGCGAATGCCTTCCGGATTATAGCCGCCATTGCCGAAGGGCGACGTGCCCCCGGTGCCGATCCATTTCGAGCCGCCCTGGTGGCGGCCCTTTTGCTCGTCAAGACGCTTCTTCAGCGTCTCCATCAGCTTGTCCAAGCCCCCGAGCGCCTGGATCTGCTTCTTCTCTTCCTCGGTGAGGTATTTATCGGTGAGCTTCTTCAGCCACTCCTCGGGGATCTCAACCTCGATGCCATCGCCGAGCATCTCCAGCCCCTTGAAGACGGTTCCAAACACACGGTCGAACTTGTCGAGGTTGCGCTCGTCTTTCACCAGCGTGGCGCGCGACAGGTAATAGAAATCCTCGACGCGGCGTGACGGCAGGTCGGCCTGCATCGCTTCCATCAGCGTCAAATATTCGCGCAGGCTCACCGGCACACCGGCGGATTTCAGCTGGGTGAAAAAGTTGACGAACATCCAAGCCCCGACGCAGCGCAAAATCCATATTGCGGCGCAGCCAATCCTAGCACGACCGCCCGCTTTCGCCCTAGCCCACGCGCCGCCAAAACGATAATCAAGACGCAACGATAAGAAGACAAGAAACCGGCACACGAGGCTTTGGGGGATTCGCAATGCTGCCGTTGCAAGACCGCGCCCGGTGGGCGGCGGCGATGGTGCTGTCGATGCTGGTCTTGAGCGCCCCGGCGATCTGGAATCATTTTCCGCTGTTGCAGTACGACACCGGCGGCTATCTGGCGCGTTGGTACGAAGGCACGTTGGTGCCGAGCCGCGCCGTGGTCTACGGCCTCATTCTCAATATCGGCGCGCCGTTGTCGTTCTGGCCGGTGGTGCTCGTCCAGTCCGCACTCACGGCCTGGGTCGTGGCGCTGATGTTGCGCGCACACGATCTCGGCGAGAAGCCATGGCTCGTGCTTGGGGTCATCGCCGCACTGTCCGCAACGACGACCCTTCCCTGGCTGACCGCGATCCTGCTCACCGATATCTTCTGCGGCCTCGGCGTCTTCGCACTCTATCTGCTGTTGATGCGCAACGGCGCCTTGAGCGGGCGGGAGCGCGCCGGACTCATCGTCCTTACAGCTGTTTCCGCTGCGACCCACAGCGCCACCATCGCGGTGCTTGCGGTTCTGCTCGCCGCCGCGAGCCTGCTCTGGCTGTTCGACCGCCCGCGCATGCCGGCCGCCAATCTGCGGCGCGGCGTTATCGCGCTGATGCTCGGCGCCTTGATGGTGTTTGCCGCCGACTATGCCGTCGCAAAGCGCGTCGCCTGGACACCCGGCGGCTTCGCATTGTCGTTCGGACGCATGCTGCAGGACGGCATCGTCAACAAATATCTCGACGCACACTGCCCCGATCCGGCGCTCCAATTATGCGCTCACAAGAACGAATTGCCGCGCGACGCCGACGTCTGGTTCTGGGGCAGCAAACTTTTCGACAGCCTTGGCCGCTTCGCCGGCCTCGGCAAGGAAATGGAGAAGATCGCGGTCGCCAGCTTGGTCGAATACCCGGCGCTTCAGATTGAGACCGCCGCCGTCGCCACCGCCAAACAGCTAGTCGCGGTCCACACCGGCGAGGGCGTCGTACACTGGATCTGGCACACTTACTTCATCATCCACGATTTCGCGCCAAAGCTTGAGCCGGCGATGTGGGCGGCGCGTCAGCAGCGCGGCGAAATCTCGTTTACCGCGATCAACGCCCTGCAATATCCGCTGGCGTTGCTGTCGATGGCGTTGTTGCCCGTGCTGTTGTTGATGGCGCGCACTAACAGGATACCGTCCGACATCGCCGCACTGGCCGCCTGGGTGGGCCTCACGCTGCTCGCCAATGCTTTTGTCTGCGGCGCACTGTCCAACCCGCATGATCGCTACGGCGCCCGCGTGGTGTGGCTCGCAACCTTTGCCGTCGCGCTGGCCGCGCTGCGGGTTTATCGGCAGCGCACCGCGGTGCGCGGTATTTTGCCTGCGTCACCGTAAAAGGTTGAACTAAATCCGAGAAACTGCGTTGAGTGCACGTTAGCAGCCGTACCGGCCGCATCGTGGGGCTTGCGTAATGACCGACGTATTGCCTGCCGGTTCGACGCCCCGCCTGGGCGTTGCCGTCGCGGCCGCCCCGCCCCGACAGAACATCCTGGTCTGGAGCCTCGCCAGCGGCGCGATGATCGCGGCGTTGATGGCGCCGGCCTTGTGGAACGGCTTTCCGCTGATCTTTCCCGACACCGGGGGCTATCTGACGCGGCCGATCGAAGGCGCGCTCGGCATGGGCCGTTCTGCACTGTATGGCCTGTTTCTCTATGCCGGCGTGCCGCTATCGTTTTGGCCCAATGCGATTTTACAGTCGGCGCTTGTCGTCTGGCTGATGGTGCTGACGTTGCGCGTGAACAAACTGGGCGGACGCCCTTGGCTGGCGCTCGGTATCGTCACCATGCTCACGGTCTGCACCAGCCTGCCTTGGTTCGCCGGCCAGTTGATGCCTGATATCCTGTTTCCGGCCGCCGTGTTGTCGCTTTATCTGCTCGTGTTCCGTGGCGGGGCGCTTGGCGTGTGGGAAAGCCTCGCGCTTGTCGGCGTAATCGTTTTTGCCATCCCGAGCCACATGGCGGCGGCCGGCATGTGCGTCGGCGTCATGGGCGCGCTGTGGCTTCTGTCGCGGATCAAACAACTGAGCCTGCCGCGTCCCAGGATCTGGCTGGCGACCGTTGCAGTCGGCGCCGGCGTTGCGCTGTGCCCGGTGTCGAACTTCGCCATCACCGGTAATTTCGCTTTCACGCCCGGCGGCTCGAGCTTCCTGTTCGGCCGTCTGCTCGAAGACGGCATCGTCGGCCGTTATCTCGACGAGCGCTGCCCCGACCCGGCGCTGAAACTGTGCGAGATGGAAGACCAATTGCCGGACGACGCCGACGGCTGGCTGTGGGGCGACAACACCTTCAACCGGCTCGGCTATCAGGCGTGGGAGCCGGAAGAAAAGCTGGTGATCCTGGCGACGCTGCAGCGCTACCCGTTCATGCATCTCACCACGGCGGTGGCCGACACGCTCAAGCAGTTCGCCTCGTTCCAGACCGAGGTCAGCATCAACGATAACGAGCCGACCATCGCCACCTTCGGCGACCGCATCCCGCAGATCTATCCGCAATTCTTGCAGGCACGGCAGCAAGCCGACAAATTCGACGTCGCGCCGCTGAACTGGCTGCACGTTCCCGTCGCGGCGCTGGCGATTGCCGGTTTAGCCGGCGCGTTATTGTGGCGGCGGCGCTTCGAGGTCGCGCCGGAAATGGCCGCGCTGTGTCTGACGATCCTGCTGGCGCTCGCCGCCAATGCCGCGATTTGCGGCATTTTCTCGCACCCGGTAGACCGCTACCAGAGCCGCTTAGTACCGCTCGCGCCCTTCGCTCTTGCGCTGCTGATCGCCCGGCGGCAACGCGCCTGACCAGCCTGCCCCCGATAGCTCTCGGACGCGATTTGCTTTAATGAACCGGACGTGGAGGCCCGGCAATCGGCCGGAGTTCACACGACACTGGAGTTCAATCGAATGGCCGACGCTGCCTTGTTACAACAACTCGCCCCCACCGGAAAACTGCGTATCGCGGTCGCTGTCGCGCCCTCACCGTCGGCGCAGTTCGCTATCAAGGATGGCGATACCATCAAAGGCACGGCCGTCACCCTCGGCAAGGCGCTGGCAAAAAAGCTCGGCGTGCCGGCCGAAGTCTTGGGACATGCATCGTCAGGCGAAATCCAGAACTCGTCCGCCGACAATAAATGGGACGTCGCTTTTCTGCCGGTCGACGCCGAACGCAAGAAGTTCGTCGACTTCGGCAATGCGTATCACCTGTTGCAGAGTACCTTCCTGGTCGCGCCCGGCTCGACGATGCAGTCGGTTAAAGACGCCGACGCCACGGGCGTCGGCATTGGCGGCGTCGCCAACACCGCGACCTTCCGCGCCGCCACCGCCGCGACGCCGAAGGCGACCCACATCGAATTCAAGGGCGTCGATATCGCCACGCAGGCCATGCTCGAAGGCAAGATCCAGGCGATCGCTTTGTCGCGCGAGTCGCTCGGCGGCGTCGCTACCAAAGTACCGGGCTCACGCATTCTCGACGACGCTTTCCTCAATTCGACCACGGCCGTCTGCGTGCCGAAGAACAAACCGGCGGCCTTGGCTTATGTCAGCGAGTTTATCGAGGAAGCGAAGGCTTCCGGCCTGGTGCGCAGCGCGCTCGACGAAATGGGCCTGAAATCGTCGATTATCGCGCCGGCGGGATTAAAGGGCTAAGGTCCTTGCGGCGGACGGAGTCGCCCGTCAGAGTGGCTGCGGCAGCATGGGTGGAACCGAGCTTATGTATAAGACATCGCTTTATGTTGCTGCCGCCTTCGCCGGCGTGCTCGGTGTAACCACGGCCCAAGCCGCCGACGTCCTGCAACCCGCCGCCAAACCCGTTTTTAAAGCTGTGCTGCAAGCCCCGAATTGGACCGGCTTCTATGTCGGCATCCAGGCCGGTGGCGGCGGCGGCACCGCACGCCAAGCCGATTTCACCGGCCGCGATATCGGCAACTACAATTTGTCGGGCGGCCTCGTCGGTGTGACCTGGGGCTACAACTGGCAGATCGGCAATACCGTCATCGGCTTCGAGAGCGACGCGGCCTGGAGCAAGTTCAAAGGCTCGACCACGGGCGGCGGCAACTGCATCGTGACATGTTCGGCCGAGTTGCAGGCCTTCGGCGCCAATCGGTTCCGGCTCGGCTACGCCTATGACCGCTGGCTTCCTTTCGTCGCGGGCGGCATGGCCTGGGGCTACCTGCACGGCGACGAAAACAACGGGCTGCTCGGATCTGGCGCGGAGTTTCACTATGGCTGGACGGTCGGCGCCGGCCTCGAAGCCCTGCTCGATCCAAACTGGAGCGCGAAGGTCGAATATCTGTACGCCGATTTGCGCGGCGGCAACACTTTCACGGACGCGCTCGCACCCGCTTCGATCACGGAGTCCGTCACGACGCGCGTTCACATCGTCCGCGCCGGCATCAACTACAAATTCGCGCCGGGCGGCGGATGGCTGTCGTTCATGCCGCGCAGTCCAGGGCCCGCCAATGGTCCCTGGAATTGGAGCGGCCTCTACGCCGGCATCAATTATGGCGGTGGCGCCGGCCGCGCCTCGCAGTCTGATATTCTCTTCGACCGCGGGCAGTATGACGTCAGCGGCGGGCTGGTCGGCGGCACCATCGGCTACAATCTGCAACACGGCAGCCTCGTCTATGGCGCCGAAGCCGACCTCGATTACACCACCATCAAAGGCGCGACGAGCGGCATGCCTGGCGCCTTGGCGGGCTGCTCCATCATCGGCGCAGTCAACTGCGACACCAAGCTGAACTGGTTCGGCACGGCCAGAGCGCGTGTGGGTATCGCGGTCGATCGCCTGCTGCCCTATGTCACCGCCGGTGCGGCGTTCGGCAAGCTGACGAGTTCGGAAGGCACGCCCGGCTTAGGATTATCCGGCTCCGGCACGTCAACACGCATCGGCTGGACCGCCGGTGCCGGTATAGAAGCCCGCCTCGACGACCGCTGGAGCGCCAAGCTTGAATATCTTTATGCCGACCTTGGCAGCCGCCAGACTTTTACGGATCAGGCATTGTTTGGCGCTTTTACGGTCAACGAAATCGTCAGCTTCAAGACGCACATCTTACGCAGTGGATTGAATTACAAGTTCAACTGACCGGCGCTTCCGGCGTCCGCACGTGCTCGGGGCGCACGCCCATGCCAATCAGCCGCGCCGGGAAACGGCGCAGCACGGGAAACCAGTTGAACAGTTTCACCTGCCACGGCAGCGTTGGCGTCTGCGTGCTCGCCAGCAGCGGCGACAACACGCGTTTCTGAACTTGCACCTGTACCCACTGGATGACTTTCATCGGCAGCGTGCGCCGCTTTTGTACAGCCGCGAGATGCGCGTCGGTCACCTGCCCGGCCTTGAGAGGCGCCGCCAGAATATTCGCCGCCGCCACCGCGTCCTGGATCGCGAGATTGATGCCGACGCCGCCGACCGGCGACATCGCGTGCGCGGCATCGCCAATACACAGCAGCCCTGGTCTGTGCCATTGCCGCAACCGGTCGATAGCGACCGTCAGTAATTTAATATCATCCCAGCTTCTGAGTTCGGCAGTGCGGTCGCGCAGAAACGGCGACATCGCCACCACCGCGTCCTTGAACGTATCCAACCCAGCCTGCTTGACGCGGTCGATGCCGCCCTTCGGGATCACGTAGGCACATTGCCAGTAGTCGTCACGGTTGAGCATGATCATCATGCGGCCGGCCTCAAGGTGGCCGAAGGTTTCCGCGGTGTCGCCGGCACGGCGCGACACGCGGAACCACAGCACGTCGATCGGCGCGCCGATGTCGTCAATCGTAAAGCCGCTTTTGTCGCGCACGGTCGAATGCCGGCCGTCGCAGCCCACCACCAGATCGGCCAGAAGCTCGATCTCGCCGTCCGGCGTCTTGGCGCGCACGCCGGCGACGCGGCCATTGCTTTCGATCAAACCGATCGCGTCGTGCCGCATGCGCAGATCGAATTTCGGATACCGCTTGCCTTGCGCCGCCAGGAAATCGAGAAAGTCCCACTGCGGCATCAGTGCGATGAACTTGCACGTCGTTGGCAGATGCGAAAAATCGGCGATGGTGACGACATCTTTGCCGACCTGCCCGGTCAAGTGGTCGACCTTGTCGTGCTTCACCTTCAGGAATTCATCGAGCAGTCCGAGTTCGTGCATCAACTCGAGCGTCGAAGGATGGATGGTGTCGCCGCGGAAATCGCGCAGGAAGTCGGCGTGCTTTTCCAGCACCGTCACCGCCACGCCGGCCCGCGCCAGCAGGAAGCCGAGCATCATGCCGGCCGGACCGCCGCCGGCAATCACACAGGTCGTTTTGAAAGATGATGCGGCCATGTCCATTTCTAACCGGGGGAGCGGCGCGGCGAAAGACCTTGCCGGTGGCACTCGGCCCCGGTTATGGAAACCGTGAGGTGACCCCGTGAACGATCAGACATCCGCCAAGCCGCGCAAGCCGACGCCTATCCTCGCCGATTACCCGCACCGGGTGAAAGACATCGTGCGCTACGCCGATCTCGACCCGCAGGGCCACGTCAACAACGCCGTGTTCGCGACCTATTTCGAGTCCGGCCGCGTCGCCATGTTTCGCGACCCGAACCTCGGCATCGGCGTCGAAAACGCGACCTTCGTGCTGGTGCGCCAGGAGATCGACTTCCTGCGCGAACTGCGCTGGCCCGGCCATGTCGAAATCGGCACGGCCCTGGCCGAATCCGGCCGCTCGTCGTTCACCCTCATGCAGACCATCTTCAACGGCGACATCTGCTCCGCGGCCGGCCGCGCGACTTGGGTGATGATGGACACGACGACGCGCCGCTCGCGGCCTTTGACCGACGAAGCTTTGGCCAAATTGACGCCGTGGAAATATCGCGGGGAATAACGGCAGACCTACGCCTGCTTCTCCGGCGTCGTCACGACGAGCCCATCGAGGTCGGGCGTCACCTTGATCTGGCACGACAGCCGCGAGTTCGGCTTAATGTCATAGCCGAAATCCAGCATGTCCTCTTCCATCGGCGACGGCTCGCCGGTTTTCGCGCGCCAGGCCTCATCGACATAGACATGGCAGGTAGCGCAGGCGCAGGCGCCGCCGCATTCGGCTTCGATGCCGGGAATGTTGTTGCGGATGGCAGTTTCCATGACCGTCGAGCCGGTCTCGGCTTCGACAGTGCGCGCGGTTCCGCTGAAATCTTTGTAAATGATCTTCGGCATGGCTCGGGAATTTATGAAGCATCGCGCCGGAATTAGCGCAAGGCGGCACGGTATATAGTCAATCGGGGGCGCGCGCCATCCCTGCCCGCTTTAGCCTTCCCGCAGCAATTCCGCGATCAGCGCATGTGCCTCGTCCACCGCTTGCGCCAAACGATCGATGGCGGCGCTGCATTCTGCGGCCGATTGCCCGGCGGCGATCTCTGCGTCGCCCGCGGTGCGCGCGACACGGCCAGCGCCGATGCCGGCGGCCGAACCTTTCAGGGTATGCGCCCAGGTCGCGACGGTGGCCGGGTCACCACTGCGCATGCGCGCGATCAGGATCGTCGCCTGCCGGTCGAAAAGGTCGAGTACCTCGCGCTCGAGGCTGCGGTCGCCAAACGTCATCCGGGTCAGGTGGCTACGGTCGATCGCCACTTCCGGAGCGTGCATTGAAACCGCAGGTGGCGTCATACTGTCCTCCCCCGAACCATCCCTTATCGAGGCCGAGTGTGACAAGGCCACGGCAATGCCGAGTAAAGACGCATGGTTAAATGGCGTGTAACCGTGAATTCAGCCGGCGCTTGCATGGCCGCATCGTGGCCGCAATTTGGCGGCCATGATCGATGGACCATTCAGGGGCGCTGGAATTATCGTGGTTAATGGCCGTTAACGATGATTAAAAAGTCCTAACCATGTTGGTTTCCTTCGCTTTGCCAAGGCGATAGGATGAATTGCTCAGGCTACGTGGCGGCCGCGCGTCGATTTTCGTGCAAGCCCCCGAGGTTCCAGCGCTCGTGGCGTGACCCTGGTGACGGGGCCGCGACAAAGTTTAGTACAGCGTAACAACGAGGCGACGACCGCTATGGCGAATAATCCGCAGAAAGCCAAAGACGCGACCGAAGAGGCGCTCTCCGCCATCAAGGAAGCGCTCACCGTCCGCCAGAGCGATCCACGCACCAACCCGCCTTTTGTCCCGACCGCCGACGCGCCACCCGCGGCCGATCTGTTCCAGGAGGAAAGCTGGAACGGCGAAGACACCTCGCTGCGCGCCGCCAATGACGACCGCGCCAATATCGGACAGATCCTGCAGACGCTGCGCCGCCGTCCGGCGCGCATGCCCTATCTCATTTCCACCATCGCCGCTTTCGCCTGGATCGCCGGCGGTCTGGCCACCGCCTATCTGTTCAGCGACGAACTTCATGGCTTGATCGCGACGCCGCGTCTTGGCGTTGCGGCGTTCGCCTGCATTGCCAGCGCCCTCGTCGTGCCGGTCATCTTCTTTTACGTCATCGCGCACATGTTCAGCCGCTCGCAGGACATGCGCATGGTCGCGGAATCGATGGCGGAAGTCGCCATGCGACTGGCGCAGCCGGAAACCTCGGCGCGTGAATCCATCGTCACCGTCGGCCAGGCCATCCGCCGCGAAGTCGCCGCCATGGGCGACGGCGTCGAACGCGCTTTGGCGCGCGCCGCCGAACTCGAAGCGCTGGTACACAACGAAGTATCGGCGCTAGAGCGCGCCTATAACGACAACGAAGTCCGCATCCGCGATCTGCTGAGCGAACTGTCCAATCAGCGCGAGACTTTGGTCAGCAAGGCCGAGCAGGTGCGTAACTCGATTGCCGCCGTGCATCTCGACCTCGCCCACGACATCACCTCGGTCGGCGATCTGGTCGCCGACAAGGTCAACGAAGTGGCGCAGCGCGTCACCCGCTCGCTCACCGAAAAAGGTGAGCACATCACGCTGGCGCTCGGCCATGCCGGCGATTCCATGATCAACGCCCTGAGCGAGCGCGGCTCGACGCTGCTCGACCGCCTGGAGACCACCAGCGACAAGGCCACCACCGCGATCGGTTCGGCCAGCGAACGCCTGACCGCGAGCCTCTCGTTCAAGACCGAGAACGTCCACGACGAATTCGCCGACCTCGCCGCGCGCCTGCAGCAGATGATGACGGCGCGCCTCGATCAGGTCGCGCAGGGCTTTGCCACCAAGGCCGCGCACACCATCGAGAGCATGGGCTCGCGCTCCGAGCAGTTCACCGACGCCATCGCCACGACGTCGTCCCGCATGGCGGAATCGATCGCCGCCCGCGCCGACGAGGTCAATGCCGCGTTGCGTTCGACAGGTGACTCGCTGGTGCTCGACATCAGCCTGCGCGGCGGCGACGTCGTCTCCAAGATGGAGCAGACCGGCGCCCGCATCACCGACACCATCGTCAACCGCTCCAGCAACATCGCCGACACCTTCCGCGACAGCGCGGAAACCTTGGTCACCGCGCTCAACAGCCGCAGCGACGCGGTCAAGGACATGCTGGCTGCCCGCCTGCAGGCCTTCGAAGACATGTTCAACCACGGCGGCACCGAGCTGACCGAAAAGATTTCCCGCGACTCGACGACGCTCGGCAATCTCGTCACCCGCCACATCTCCGAATTCGACCGCACCGTGAAGACCTATGGCGGCGAACTGGTCGAGCGCCTCGGTCAACGCACCCAGGACGTCTCCAACGCGATCCGCACCTACCTCGACACCTTCGACGAGCGCGTCACCGGCCGCACCACCGAACTCAACACCACGCTCGACACGCGCCTCCTGCAGTTCGAGGAACTGCTCGGCTCGCGCGTCACGGGCCTGGCGCAGACCTTGACCGACGGCGGCCGCGACGTCGTCGGCGCGCTCGACAAGCGCATCACCGAAGTCGCCGGCACCATCACCGCCCGCGGCATGGAAGTCGCCGACGCCATCGGTGCCACCACCACCAACCTCGACGAGAAGCTGGGCGCGCGCGCGCTTGAGGTTGCCAACACGCTCGATAGCCGCATCGGCCGCTTCGAGGAGCTGCTGGTCGGCCGCGCCGAAACCGTCACCGAGCACATCGAGACGCGCACCAAGGCCGCCGCCGACGCGCTCGGCGCGCGCATGGAGCAGCTTACCCAGGCGATCACTTCCAACTCGTCGGAAGCCGAGCGCTCGCTCAGCGCGCTGGCCATCTCGACCACCGAGTCGATCCGCAACAGTGCCAGCGAAGCCGAGCGCACGCTGACCGGCGTCAGCGACGAAGTCGCCCGCAACTTCGTCGGCAAAGCCGACGAGATCGCCAAAGCCGTCAGCCATCGCACCAACGAGATGACCGCGATCCTGACCGACAAGAGCGGCGGCGTGCTCTCCGCCATCGTCGAGAAGGGCGCGCAATTCGCCACCGACATCACCAAAGCAACCGATCAAGCCATGGCGTCCATCGAGGAGAAGGGCTTCACCTTCACCCGTAACATGATGGACAACGGCACCGAAATCACCCGCATGATCAATACCGCGGGCGAAACGGCCAGCAACAACGTCACGCGGACCCTCAACGAACTCAGCGAGACCGCGCAGAAGGCGATCACCGTCTCCAAGGAAGTGACGACCTCGACCGTCGCCGAGATGCTCGAGACCCACAATATGCTGCGCGCCGACACCACCGCTCTGTTCGAGCGGCTGCGCGAGGCCAACATCATGTTGCAGGAAGTGCTGTCCGGCTCGCACGAGAACATGAGTGCGCTGGAAAACACGCTGATGCTGCGGGTGTCGGATTTCGTCACCGCCATGAACGAGGTCAGCGCCGCGACCGGCGTCGCCACCGATCGCGTCGAGCGCAACATCACGAACTTCCGCGACGTCACCACCCACGTCATCAGCGACCTCGGCCAACTGGCGGTGCAGTTCGACGCCCACGGCCGCGAACTGGCCAAGGCCGCCGACCTGGTCGACACCAGCAACCAGCGCAGCGAAGACACCATCAACGAGCGCCGCGTGCAGCTCGACTCGCTGGTCTCGACCCTCGACATCCGTACCGAGGATCTCGAGCAGCGCCTCAAGCGCTTCTCCAGCCTGCTGGACGAATCGCTCGAAGCCGCCTCGTCGCGCGCCCGCGACGTCGCTCGCGTCGTCTCGGACGCCAGCGCGGAAGGTTCGCGCGCCATCGGCGACGTGGTCCGCGTCGTGTCGGAGGCTAGCGCCGAAGGCGCCCGCGCCATCACCGAGCAGTACGAGAGCGTCCGCGGCCACGCCGAAGACGTCGCCCGCGCGGTGCTGGAAGGCAGTATCGAGAGCACCCGTACCGTCACCGAACAGTACGATCGCATCCGCGAGCACACCGAGGGCGAGCGCGAACGCGCTGCCGAGACCATGCGCGGTATCTTCGAGCGCTCGTCCGGCGACACCGCGGCGCTGTTCGCCGACGCCAGCGAGCGTTTCACCGATACCGTCCGCGGCATGAAGCAGATGGCGGGCGAAATGCAGCGTGAGCTGGAAACGGCCCGCGTCAACACCCAGCGCGAACTTGAAACCATGCGCGCGCAGATGGCGCGCGAACTCGAAGCCACCCGCGCCGAACTGCGTCGCGGCGTATTCGACCTTCCCCAGGAGACCGCCGACAGCGCCGCGCAGATGCGCCGCGTCATCGTCGATCAGATCGAGGCTCTGGCCGAACTGAACCGCATCGTCGCCCGTCACGGCCGCAACCTCGACGCCGTCGAGCCGGTGCAGCGCCGCGAAGAGCCGGCGCTCGCCATCGTCGGTGGCCGCCACAACGCCGCGCCGCCCCGTCAGGAATTGCGGCAGGAGCCGCGTCAGGAGCTTCGCCCTGAGCCGCGACAGGAACCACGTCACGAGCCTCGCCCCGAGCCGCGTCAAGAATCGCGTGCCGAGCGTCAGGACACGCCGCCGCCGCGTCCCCTGCAGCGTAGCGAGCCAGTCAACTTCGCGCCGGCCGCGCGCCGCGCCGAAGCCCCGGCCATCAGCCCCACGCAGGCCGTGGCCGGCCGCGGCTGGCTCTCGGACCTGCTGAACCGCGCCTCGCGCGACGAAGCCGAACCGACCCGCGAATTCCCGCGCGGCGAACAACGCGATCCGATGCGCGACATCCCGCGTCCGCAGGAAGAACGCACCGCCCGCCACTCCATCGAGTCGCTGGATTCATTGTCGGTCGATATCGCCCGCATGATCGACCATGACGCCGCCGCCGATCTGTGGGACCGCTACAAGCGCGGCGAACGCAACGTCTTCACCCGCAGACTCTACACCTTGCAGGGCCAGCAGGCATTCGACGAGATCCGCAAAAAGTACCGCAGCGACCGCGAGTTCAAGCTGACGGTCGACCGCTACATCGGCGAGTTCGAACGACTGCTCGACGAAGTCTCGCGTGACGACCGCGGCCAGGTGGTGGCCCGCACGTATCTGACGTCGGAAACCGGCAAGGTCTACACCATGCTGGCCCACGCCGCCGGAAGGTTCGACTAATCGTCATCGCTAGCACGTAAACAAAAACGGGCGCCCTCACCGGCGCCCGTTTTCGTATAGCGGGGATCTGCTCACCCGGATCGCTGTCGCGATCCGCGCCTCTCCCGTTGGGAGAGGTGACGTAAGATGAAGTTAGCGCTTCTTCGACGCCGCCGCGGGCGCCGAGGCGTTGGCCTTCTCTTTTTCTTTCTCGTCCGGCGGCGGACCGCCGAAGATGATGCGGCTCGGATTGGCGTCGAAGTTCTTCGCTGCCTTGTCGATGGTGCTCAGCGTCCGCGTGCCGGTCTTGGCCAAGCGCCCGATATAGGCCGTCAGTTCTTCGGTGCGCTTGTCGAGATTGTCGGCCAGATTCTTGATCGAGCGCGCCGCTTCGTTGACTTCGCCGCTCTTGCCGTCCTCACCGCCGGCGAGACTCTTGATCCCGGCGATGATGGTGTCGATGTTTTCGGAATTGCGGCCAAGCGCGCCGGTGAACTTATCGATGCTGGCAAGCGTGCTGTCGATGTGATCGGAATTGCGCGTCAGCGTCTGCGTGAACTTGTCGATGTTCTCGATCGCGCTCTTGAGTGCCTTTTGATTGTCTTCGATCAGGTCCTGCACCTTCTTCAAGGCGTCGCGCGCGGCGGCCGTCACGTCCTGCGTGGCGCCGGGCGGTGCGATGAGCATCGGCTGCTCGTCCTTGGCGGTCTTGCCGCCGACGAGCGAGGGCTTTGCCGGATCGCCGCCCTTGAGCGCCAGCGCC
>CAITEM010000262.1 GCA_903891395.1 uncultured Hyphomicrobiales bacterium
AACCTGCCGCAGCTTCGTGACGATCTCTTCAGCCGTGTGTCTCTTCCTTGGCATTCTTCAGTCCTCCATCAGGCCATAAGCCATACATCAGGGAGGACCACTTCTCAGGGGGCAGACCATGATCGCGGTGCCGTTGGTGATATAAGCCAGCGTATAGCCGTCGGCCGGCGCCGAGATGACGGCGCGCGCGGCGGCGATACCGCCGGGACCCGGCAGATTGTCGACATACACGCGCTGGCCGAGCTTCTCGGACAGTTTGTCCGCCATGATGCGCGCGGTGACGTCGGCGACGCCCGCGGCGCCGAACGGCAGCACCAGCCGGATCGGTTTTTCGGGAAACGCCGCCTGAGCCGGAACGGCCAGAGCCAGCAGCAGCGCCGGCACAGCCAGCAGTGCGGAGCGGCGCGCGAATTTTACAATCGAGCGAGACATGGGGTTATCCTCCGGGATCGTTCCGTGAAATTTTCTTGTTATTGACCGAAACCATAAAGCTTTGCCGGGTTGTCTACCAGCAAGAGCTTCTGCATTGCCGGGTCCGCGACAAATTGCGGCACCAGATCGACCAGTTCGCCCTCGTCCGCCTCGTGGCTCGGGTTCGGATGCGGGAAGTCGGTGCCCCACAGCACGCGGTCCGGAATGGTCTCGACGATTCTGCGCGCGATCGGCACGGCCTTGTCGTAGGGCGGGAAGTCGATGCGTTCGGAACCGCAGACCTTGATCCAACAGTTCTCAAGCTTGGCGAGTTCGAGCAGCGTCTTGAGCGGCGCCTGTTCGAGGCCGTCCTTGGCCGGCACGCGGCCCATGTGATCGATGAGAAACGGCAGCGGCAATTTGCGGATGATCGTCGACAGTTCGTCGATGTCCTTGGCGTCGAGATGCAGCACGACGTGCCAGCCGCGGCCCTTCACCCGGTCGATGACCTTGTTGAACACGTTCATGTCGGGCATGCCGCCGAGATGCTTGACGAAATTGAAGCGCACGCCGCGCACGCCACCGGCATGTAGTTTGTCGAAATCGGCGTCGGTGAAGGTGTCATTGACGATGGCGACGCCGCGATAGCGCTTCGGGTCGGAGGCGAGACAATCCATCATCGCCGCATTGTCGATGCCGTGGCAGCTCGCCTGCACGATGACGGCGCGGTCGATGCCGAGATAATCGTGCAATGCGCGCAGCATTTCCTTCGGCGCGTCTTCCGGCGTGTATTTGCGGTTCGGCGCGTAGGGAAAAATCGCGCCGGGGCCGAAAACGTGACAATGCGCGTCGGTGGCGCCTGGCGGCAGCTTGAATGTGGGCTTGCGGCGCTTGGCGAAAAACTCAGGACTGACGGTCATAAAAAGGGCCTCTGTCGGATGTTCGGCGAGGCATAGCGAAGCCGATCCGGCGAGACAACCCTCTCTTGTGCGCTACCGTGCCGCCAAATCGCCTTGCTGCCAGCCGGCGATAGTCGCGGCGCGGAAGGCCTCAAAACGGCCCTCGACAATCGCTTTCCGCATGCCGGCCATCAACTCTTGGTAGTAGGCAATGTTGATCGTCGACAGCACCACCTGGCCGAGAATCTCCTTGGCCTTGGTCAGATGGTGCAGATAG
>CAITEM010000263.1 GCA_903891395.1 uncultured Hyphomicrobiales bacterium
GGAGCGCGGCGCGGCTCGCAGGGGCGAGCAGAGATCGGGGCGATGATGGCGGTGGTTTCGAAACGCGCAGCTTTCGATCCAATCCTTTTCCTGTCAAAAATCGGCCTTGGCAGGACGAACCTGAAATTTGCGCCCGGCGCCGTCGTTTACACCCAAGGCGATGCCGCGAATGCCGTCTTCTATCTGCAGAAGGGCAAGGCGAAAAAGACTGTCACCTCCGAGAGCGGCAAGGAAGCGGTGCTCGCCATTCTCGTGGTCGGCGATTTTTTCGGCGAAGGCGCCCTGAACGGTCATCCACGCCGCATGACGACCGTGACCGCCATGACCGAATGCGGCGTGATGCGGCTGGAAAAATCTTCCATGCTTCGTGTGCTGCATGACGAGCCGGAGTTCTCCGGCCTGTTCATTCACCACCTGCTTCACCGCAACAGCCGCGCCGAAGAAGACCTGGTCGACCAACTCTTCAACTCCAGCGAAAAGCGGCTGGCGCGGATGCTGCTGCTGTTAGCGAATTTCGGCAAGGAGGTGAAACCTGAGCCGGTTATCGCCAAGCTGTCGCAGGAGACGCTCGCCGAGATGATCGGCACGACGCGGTCGCGTGTCAGCTTCTTCATGAACAAGTTTCGCCGGCTCGGCTTTATCGACTATCGCGGCGGCGCCGCCGGCGGACTGCACGTCAATTCCTCGTTGCTCAACATGGTACTGCGCGAGGGCGCGCCAGCCATTCGGAAGCGAGGCCCCGGCGACAAACCGCCACGATAGGCCGCCGCCAGCGCTTGCCGCGTATCGGGGCGGCTGCTACCAACCGGCCATTATCAACCCAGCAAAGCCCGAGCCAATGGCCGACCCTAAATCGGGCAACAAGCCCCATAAATTGAAGGCCCGCCTGCCGCGCGGTCTGGCCGACCGCGGCCCCGCCGAGATCGCGGCGACGCGGCAGATGGTTGAGTCGATCCGGGGCGTGTTCGAGCGTTACGGCTTCGAGCCGGTCGAGACGCCGGCGTTTGAATTCACCGACGCGCTCGGCAAGTTCCTGCCCGACCAGGACCGGCCCAACGAAGGCGTATTCTCGTTCCAGGACGACGACGAGCAGTGGCTGTCGCTGCGCTACGACCTGACCGCGCCGCTGGCGCGCTACGTGGCGGAAAATTACGACGCGCTGCCGAAGCCTTACCGCAGCTATCGCAACGGCTACGTCTACCGCAACGAGAAGCCCGGCCCCGGCCGCTTCCGCCAGTTCATGCAATTCGATGCCGACACCGTCGGCTCAAGCTCGATGGCCGCGGATGCCGAGATGTGCATGCTCGCTGCGGATACGATGGAAGCGCTCGGCGTGCCGCGCGGCGACTACATCGTGAAGGTGAATAACCGCAAGGTGCTCGATGGCGTCATGGAAGCTATCGGACTTGGCGGGGACGAAAATGCGGGTAAGCGCTTAACCGTACTAAGAGCAATCGACAAGCTGGACCGACTTGGCATTAACGGCGTCAGCGCACTTTTAGGAGAAGGCCGGAAGGATGAGTCGGGTGATTTCACTAAAGGAGCAAATCTCCGTCCGGCCGACATTCACGTCGTACTCGGCGTCGTTGAACGACGCGATGATTGGCGAGAAACAATTGCGGCCACTGATATATACTTGGCAAAAAGTGAAATTGGCCAAGCTGGTGTTGCCGAACTTGAAGAGATTGCGAAGCTCGTGGCC
>CAITEM010000264.1 GCA_903891395.1 uncultured Hyphomicrobiales bacterium
GACTGTTCGGGCGACAGCGGCGTATCGCTCGGGGGCGTCGCCGGCGTCTCATCGGCAGTGGCAGCGGCGAGCGCGGCTTCGTCCTTGCGCTGGTAATTGCGATAAGACAGCCAACCCAGCGGCAGACAACCGAGATAGACCAGACTGGAAAGCGTCAGCACTTCCCACGGGTAGCTGATCAAGAGCGCGAAGCACAACACGAACACGACGAAGAGCGGCAGCACCATTTCGGGCGGCACACGTTTTCCCACGCGCTTGCCGGAGAACACCGGCAGCCGCGACACCATCAGCAGCGCGATGGCCAGCGTGTAGAAAAAGCTCACCCAGGCCGTGACCAGTCCGTTGGAGATGCCGAGGAAATAGAGATAGATCGGCAGCAGCACCGTCATGGCGCCGAGCGGCGCGGGTATGCCGGTGAAGAAGTTGTCCGCCCAGGCTGGCTTGTTGGGGTCGTCGATCATCACGTTGAAGCGCGCCAGGCGCAGCGCCGCGCAGATCGCGAACACCAGCGCCGCAATCCAGCCCGCCGATTTCAGTTCTTGCAGACCCCAGAAATACAGGATCAGCGCCGGCGCCACGCCGAAGTTGACGAAGTCCGCCAGGCTGTCGAGCTCGGCACCGAAGCGCGAGGTGCCCTTGAGCATGCGTGCGACGCGGCCATCGATGCCGTCGAGCACCGCAGCGAACACAATGGCCGCCAAAGCGAGTTCAAGCTTGCTCTCGACCGCGAGGCGGATCGCCGTCAGCCCGGCGCATAGCGCCAGCAGCGTGATCAGGTTGGGCAACAGCATACGCACCGGGATCGCCTTGAATCGGCGGCGGCGCGGCGGAGCGGGATCGATCGGCTGGAAGACCATAAGTCACTATAGCGCAACGGGCGCTTTCCCTGGACAGATTGTTACCCCGTTGCCTAACGTTTATTCCCGCCAAAAGTTTGTGCAAAAGTCCGGCGGCACGGCGCCACGGCCACCGCTTCGTGGATACAATACAATTATTGTTGTGAATTCAAAGCGCTAGCGCGCCGCGCGCTTGGTCTGCAAATTGCTTACCACCAGTTGTCTTATCCTTGGGGGAGTGAATCATGTCCGTCTCGACCGCACAGCCACTGGCCGTTCCAGCCACCTCGTCCACACGGTGGATTCAGCTCGGGCTGGGTCTCATCGCCATGATGTCGATTTCCAGTCCCCAATACGTCTGGACGCTGTTCACCAAGCCCTATCAGGACGCGCTCGGCGTGCCGCTCTCCGCCGTGCAGGTCACCCTGACGATCCTGATCGTGCTGCAGACCTGGCTGTCGCCGGCGCAAGGCTACCTGGTCGATAAATTCGGGCCGCGCCTCCTGATCGCCAGCGGCTGCATCCTCTCCGGTCTCGGTTGGGTCAGCGCGGCCTACACCACCAGCCTCACCGGCCTGTATCTGACCTACGGCCTGCTGTGCGGGGTCGGCACCGGCATCGTCTATGTCGGCATCATCGGCTTGATGGTGAAATGGTTCCCGGACCGCCGCGGCTTCGCCACCGGCATGGTCGCCGCCGGCTACGGCTTCGGCGCCATCGCCACCACCTTCCCGATCGACACGATGATCAAGACCGCCGGCTATCAGCACACTTTGCTGGTGTTCGGCATCATCATGGCGATCGTCGGCGCCGCCGCCGCTTTGGCGATGCGGCCGCCGCGCGCCGAAGACAATCTGCCGGCGCCGGCCGTCATGTCCTCGCTCCGCAACGTCGAGCCCAAGGACATGCTCAAGACCAAAGTGTTCTGGCTGATGTTCGTCATGATGACCATGATGTCCACGGGCGGCCTGATGGTGATCTCGCAGTTCGCCGCGTTCTCGCGCGCTTTCGGCGTCGCCAACGTCGTTGTCTGGGGCCTCGCGGCCTTGCCGCTCGCGCTCACCGTCGACCGCATCACCAACGGCCTGACCCGGCCGTTCTTCGGCTGGCTGTCGGACCGTATCGGCCGCGAGAACACGATGGGCATCGCTTTCCTGTTCGAAGCGGTCGCCATTGCCGGACTGGTGGCGGCGCGCAACGACGCCATGCTGTTCGTCATTCTGTCGGCGGTGGTGTTCTTCGGCTGGGGCGAGATCTTCTCGCTGTTCCCCTCGACCTTGACCGACACCTTCGGCACCAAGAACGCGACGACGAACTACGGCTTCCTCTATATGGCGCAAGGCGTCGGTTCGGTGCTCGGCGCGCCGGTCGCGGCCTATATGGCGGAGCAAACCGGAAGCTGGCTGCCGGTGTTCGGCGTCATCATCGCGATGGACGTCATCACCGGCCTGCTGGCGCTGTTCGTGCTCAAGCCAATGCGGAAAAGCTACGCGACGACCTGATCGCGCCGAGAACTAACCGGCCCGATAGGCCCGGCCCGCGTCCGAACCACGCAGATCGGCGAGCACCGTCTCGCCGGACAGCGACGTCTGCCCCACCGCGACCAGCGGTGACGTGCCTTCCGGCAGATAGACGTCGAGGCGCGAGCCGAAGCGGATCATGCCGAAACGTTCGCCGGCGCCGAGCGGCTGCTGCTCGCGCACGAAACAGACGATGCGGCGCGCCACCAGGCCCGCGATCTGCACCACGGCGATGCGCGCGCCGGCGGTCGAGATGACCAGCGAGTTGCGCTCGTTGTCGGCGCTGGCCTTGTCGAGATCGGCATTGAGGAATTTGCCGGGCTGATAAACGATCTTTTCGACGCGGCCGGTGACCGGGCTACGGTTCACGTGACAGTCGAACACGCTCATGAAAATCGAGACACGCGGCAGCGGCTTGTCGCCGAGGCCGAGTTCGTGCGGCGGCGCGGCGGTCGTGATCATGCTGATGCGGCCGTCGGCGGGCGCCACCACCAGGCCTTCGCGCACCGGCGTTACGCGCGGCGGATCGCGGAAGAAGTAGACGCACCACAGCGTCAGGACCGTACCGAGCCAGCCGAGCGGGCTCCACAGCCAGAACAGGATCAGGCTGACGAGCGCAAAGGCGCCGATGAAAGGGTACCCCTCCGGCGTGATCGGCACCATCTGCTGGCGAATCGAATCATAAATGGACATGGCGCATCCTACTCCGCCGCGTCGACGGGTGCTTCGAATGGTTCGGCGGCCGCCGCGGTTGTGATGGCGTCGTCCACCGCCGGCGGATTGCGGTTCGGCGCGGCATCGTCCTCGCCGGCCCGGGCCAGCTTCTCGCGGGCTTCCTCGGCCTCGCGCTGCCGGTTCCACATGCTCTCGTAGAGCCCCTTGGCCGCCAGCAACTGCGAATGCGTGCCGCGCTCGACGATAGTGCCCTGCTCCAGCACGATAATCTCGTCGGCGCTGACGATGGTCGACAGCCGGTGCGCGATGACCAGCGTGGTGCGGCCCTTGGACACCCGCTCCAGCGCGTCCTGGATTTCACGCTCGGTGTGGCTGTCGAGCGCCGAGGTCGCCTCATCCAGCACCAAAATCGGCGGCGTCTTCAGAATGGTGCGCGCGATCGCGACGCGCTGCTTCTCGCCGCCGGACAATTTCAGGCCGCGTTCGCCGACTTCCGTGTCGTAACCCTTGGGCGCCATGCGGATCAGGCTGTCGATCTGCGCCAGCGACGCGGCGTGTTCGACTTCCTCGTTGGTCGCTTCCCAGCGGCCGTAGCGAATGTTGTAGCGGATGGTGTCGTTGAACAGCACGGTGTCCTGCGGCACCATGCCGATGACTTCGCGCAGCGATTTCTGCGTCACTTTGGCGATGTCCTGACCGTCGATCAGAATCCGGCCGCCCGACAGATCGTAGAACCGAAACAGCAGCCGCGAGATCGTCGACTTGCCGGCGCCCGACGGCCCGACCACCGCGACGGTCTTGCCCGCCGGCACCTCAAAGCTGATGCCTTTGAGAATCTTCCGGTTCGGCTCGTACGAGAACGCGACGTTTTCGAAGCGCACGTTGCCGCTGGCGGTGACGGGCGGCGAGATCCGCTTCGAGGATGTGGTCTTCGCTTACGATCCCGAACGCATTGTGCTGCAGGGCATCAGCTTCACCGTGCCCGCCGGCAAGACCGTGGCGGTGGTGGGGCCGTCGGGGGCGGGAAAGTCCACCCTCAGCCGCATCCTCTACCGCTTCTACGACATCAGAAGCGGGCGCGTGACCATAGACGGCCAGGACATAAGAGATGTGACGCAGGAAAGCCTGCGCGCCGTCATCGGCATCGTGCCGCAGGACACCGTGCTGTTCAACGACACCGTCAAATACAACATC
>CAITEM010000265.1 GCA_903891395.1 uncultured Hyphomicrobiales bacterium
GCCTCTTCCTGCCCATCTCCGCATCCTCCTCTGTCAAAATTATACTTCAGGGAGGACCACTTCAAAGGGGGCAGATCAGCCATGACCAACCGCAAGCTCAAGCCCGGCGAGGTTCTCAACGCCTCGATCACGCTGGCCTGCGAAAAGATCGATCTCAACGTCACCATCTTCAGTAAGATCGAAGTCCAGTAAAGAAAGAGGCCACCGGTCTCCGTTAAGAAACCGATGGCCAGCGGGGCAGAACTGAAGCCTCGCGCAAGTCGCGCCTCGCTACTCGGCGGGGACCGCGGCAGCGGGCGCGTTGACGTATGCCGGCTGCTTCGCCAGCATGAACAGGAAACCGGAGACGATCAGATAGGCGAGCGTCACCGTCGGCGATACGCCGAGGCCGTTGCCGACCCCGATCGCCTCGCCATGCATGAAGCCGAAGTAAGTCAGCACGGCGCCCGCAAGGGCGAAGGCCGAGGCGTTGATGAACTTGCGGTCGATCACGAACACGCCGATCGCACCGAGCACCAACCCGACCAGGATCGAGCCACCGCCCATGACTTCCAGGCCATGGAACAGCACGCCGTTCTGCGCCATCTTGGCGACGAACTCGGGCGCATGCTGGGCGCCGAAGTTCAGGCCGGCGGCGCCGAGCGCACCGCCGATCAGGGTCGCGGCCCAGGCCGCGGCATGCGGCGTCAGGGCCAGAGCAATCGCCGGCGCGTGTTCACGCGGCGTCGTCTGGAACGCCTGGGCGCAAATCAGCATGCCGATGTAGAGCAGGATCGGAGAGATCGCGACCACCGGAATGATGGCGAGCATCAGCGAGATGACGCCGAACCACGACAGCACGATCACCATCAGGCCGGTCGCCGCCGAGTAGCCGATACGGCCGCCCATTGCCTTCCAGCCGGGATGGCCGATGTAGACCGCGTTGATGAACGGGTTGCCCATGAGGCAACCGATCAGGCTGACGATGCCGTCGGCGGTCAGCACGCGGGTGGTCGGATAGTGATCGCCCGCGGCTTCCGCCGACTCGACATTGTCCATGGCTTCGACCAGATCGTAGATGCCATACGGGATTGCGGTGATCAGGATGACGCCGAGATACTGGAAGCCGGAGAAGACGTGATCGACGGCCGGCAGCGGCACCGAGAAGCCGAAGCTCGAGAACGCCGCCTTGACGCCGGCAACCGAGACACCGCCGACGCTGAGGCCGAACAGAGTCGATCCCCAGGCGATCACCATGCCGACGGCAATGGCGACCAGACCGGCCGGAATGCCCTTCGGATAACGGACGCCGCCGAACCAGCTCGCCATGATGATGGCAAAGCAGGTCAGGCCGATAACCGGCGTCATGAACATTTCCAGTGCCGGGCGCATCGAGATGAAGGTGACGGACACGCCAGCAAGCGTGCCGAGCAGCGCCGCGCGGGGCGTGATCTTGCGGATGATGGGGGCGACGAAGCCGCCGATCATCAGGATGAAGCTCTGGAAGAACACCCAGACGAGGCCCGCTTCCCAGCCCTTGATCGGGTCGCCGGTCGTCAAGGCGATCGGCAGCATGATGACAAAAGTCACGATGAACATGTGCGGCACGCTGACGCCGGACGGCATCGCGCAGACGTCGGTGCGGCCGGTTTTCTTGGCCAGGTCGTAGGCGAGCCAGGCGTAGTAAAACGTGCTCAGGCACATCATCAGCCCGAGCGCCGGCAGGATGCGGCCGAACACGATGGCGTCCGGCATCTTGATGACGAAGCGCAACAGGCCGGTCAGCACCAGCATGTTGACGAGAATGTTGGTGCCGAAACCGAAAAAGGCGTTCCAGTCGCCCGGCGTCCAGATGGTCGGCTTGAATGTCGATGACGTAGTCATACCGCGCCCCCTTGTGCATATTTTCGTGAAATCCCGACATTGGTTGTCGCAAGCGCCGCGACCACATCCTCCGAATCCGCGACCCAGCCGAAGATGCCACCTTGGGCTTTGATCATCTTCAGGCCCATCTCGTGAAATTCAGGGAAATACGAGGCGCAGCAGTCGGACACGACGATGCAGCGGTAGCCGCGATCGTTCGCCTCCCGCACCGTCGTGTTGACGCAGACTTCCGTCGTAACGCCGCAAACCAGCAGGTTTTCGATGTGGCAGTTCTTCAAAATGAGCTGCAGATCGGTCTGGTAGAAGGCGCCCTTGCCCGGCTTGTCGATCACCGCCTCGCCTGCGATCGGATAGAGCTCGGGAATGATATCATGGCCTGGCTCACCGCGGATGAGGATGCGCCCCATCGGTCCGGGGGCGCCAATCCGCATTGACGGTTCGCCGCGTTCGATCTTGGTCGGCGGCGCGTCGGTGAGATCCGGCCGATGCCCTTCACGGGTATGGATGACCAGCATGCCCGCCTGGCGCGCCGCGTCGAGCAAGACCTTGAGCGGCGGCACTGCGGCCTTCAACAAACTGACGTCATTGCCGAGCGTCTCGCCGAATCCGCCCGGCTCGAGAAAGTCGCGCTGCATGTCGATGATCAGGAGCGCGGTGCGTGCAAAATCGACCGACAGCGGCTGTGGCTCGGCCTTAAAGACCAGTCTCATGCTAGCCCCTCCGACAGCCCGCGAGGTCGCTGCGCCGAGCGTGATCGCTTCGTCAGCAACGCGCGTCTGTAGGACATAAAGAGCAAGTCGCGTGCCACTGCACACAATGCGCGGAATTTGCACAAAGCTTGGGCTATTTCACCGATTCCGTTACAATCCCATCGGGTTGTCAGCGATTTCACATCGCACGCGGATTAGGCAATTCGGTCGCCCAATTTTTGCGATGCTGAAATAGTGGAGAATCAGCAAAAAACACTCGCAGACGGCGTGCCGAGCACCGCGGCCTTCGCAGCCAGGGGACAGCGGCCCGACCCGTTATTGACCACCCGTTAATCGGCCAATAGGTTGCCGAATATGGGCTATTTGATCGTTTTTCTGGGCGGCGGCATCGGTTCGGCGCTCCGCTACGGCGTCAACATCGCCGCCTCGCGTGCGCTGGGGACCGGATTCCCCTACGGCATCTTGCTGATCAACGTCACCGGCTCATTCACGATGGGTCTGGTCACCGGCTATTTCGCCTTCAAAGGCGAAGCTTCGCAAGATTGGCGGCTGTTCCTCACCACCGGCATCCTCGGCGGCTACACGACCTTTTCAGCCTTCTCACTGGATGCCGCCTTGCTCTACGAGCGCGGCGAAGTCGGCGCGGCTGCGATTTACGTCATTGCCTCGGTGGCACTTTCGATTGCCGGGCTGTTTGCCGGCCTCGCGATCGTTCGCAGCTTCGCCTAGATCTTATTCCATCGGCCGCATGCCGAGATTGGCCAGCAGCGCCATGTCGCGGTCGCGGCCGGGGTTCGGCGTCGTCAGAAGCTTCGGACCGTAGAAGATCGAGTTGGCGCCGGCGAGGAAGCATAGAGCCTGCGTTTCCTCGCTCATCTCCTCGCGCCCTGCCGACAACCGCACCACTGAGCCCGGCATGGTGATGCGCGCCACCGCAATGGTGCGCACGAAATCGAGCGGCTCGAGCTTCTTCTCGACGACGAGCGGCGTGCCTTCGACCTGCACCAGCATGTTGATCGGCACGCTCTCCGGGTGCTGCGGCAGCGACGCCAACGTCGCGATCATGCCGACGCGATCCTCCAGCCCCTCACCCATGCCGACAATTCCGCCGCAGCAGACATTGATGCCGGCCGAGCGAACGTGATCGAGCGTATCGAGACGATCCTGATAGGTCCGCGTGGTGCTGATCTCACTGTAGTACTCCGGCGAAGTATCGAGGTTGTGGTTGTAATAGTCGAGGCCGGACGCCTTGAGCCGCGCCGCCTGATCGCCGGTCAGCATGCCGAGCGTGGCGCAGGTCTCCAGGCCCATCGCTTTGACGCCCTCAACCA
>CAITEM010000266.1 GCA_903891395.1 uncultured Hyphomicrobiales bacterium
CAGGCGGCGGTGAAGGCGGCCGCGGTGGAGCGGCTGATGCCGGCGTAGCAATGCACCACCATCGGCGCGTTGCGGTCCCATCTTGTGGCGAAATCGATCAGCCGCTCGACATGTTCTTGCGCCGGCACGGTGAGGCCGTCCTGGTGCGCGGCGATGTCATCGACCGCGAGGATGAGGTGGTCTTCTTCGGCAATATGCGCCGGCCGCGCCACCCGGTCGGTGAGCCGCAGCAACGTGACGATATGGCGGGCTTTGGTCTCGTCGACCGTGGCGTAGAGCCGCGCGAGTGAGCAGACGTGAATCATGACGCTGTCTATGCCGGGCCAATGTGATTGGAAAGTGTCAGGTTCTGAGCAATTTTTCGAGCCGCTCCCGGTAAGTCCTTTCGGCCGTGCCCGCCGGCCAGGGCGTCAGATAATCGCGCTCGATGGCGGCGGAGAATTTCGGCGGCTGGCCGAAGAACTTGCGGGCTTCGTCGTCGGCAAAACCGGCCAGCCGCGTGGCCTCGAGATAGGCGGCGGCGCGGTCCGCCGCCTTGATCATGGCGGTCATCGTCTCCGGGATTTTCGCCGGCAGGCCGAAGCGTACGTGAATGGCGGCGAGCAGCCGGTTTTCCACCGCCTTGTAGCTGTCGCCGATCACCGCCTTGAACGGCGAGATCATGTCGCCGACGACGTATTCCGGCGCGTCGTGCAACAACAGCGCAATGCGGGCGTCACGGTCGAGCCGCGGCGTCTTGGCGCGTGCGACCGCTTCGACCAGCAGCGAATGCTGCGCCACCGAAAAAATATGCGCGCCCTTGGTTTGTCCGTTCCAGCGCGCGACGCGGGCCAGCCCATGCGCGATGTCTTCGACTTCGACGTCGAGCGGCGAGGGGTCGAGCAGATCGAGCCTGCGCCCCGACAACATGCGCTGCCAGGCGCGTTTGCTCTTGCTCGCGGCGGGAGCCTTGGTCATTTGCGCTTGGCGGGCTTCTTGGCGCCGAGCTTCACGCAGGCGTCGTGCCGATGGCACGTCACCAGATGATCGTTGACCATGCCGACCGCCTGCATGAAGGCATAGACGATGGTCGGCCCGACGAATTTGAAACCGTGGCTGAGCAGTTCCTTCGACATTGCTTGCGATATGCCGTCGTTGGTCGGGATCTGCTGGCTGCTGCGGAATTTGTGATCGTGCGGCTTGCCGCCGAGATGCGTCCACAGCATCGCGGAAAATCCCGGCCCGCTATCCCTGATCTTGAGAAAGGCCTTTGCCGAATTGACCGCACCCTCGATTTTGGCGCGGTTGCGCACGATGCCGGCGTCCTGCATCAGCCGCTCGATTTTCTTCGGCGTATAGCGCGCGATCTTTTCCGGATCGAAATCGTCGAAAGCGGCGCGGAAATTGTCGCGCTTGCGCAGAATGGTGATCCACGACAATCCAGCCTGGAAACCGTCCAGAATCAGTTTTTCATAGAGCGCGCGGTCGTCCCACTCAGGCACACCCCATTCTTCGTCGTGATAGGCGACGTATAGCGGGTCGGTCGTTGCCCAGGTGCAACGTTTGATGCCGTCGGTGTGCAATAGGGGACCGCTCATGACGCCGCCTTAGTTTCGCCGGGCCATGCGAAAGTTGCCCAGTCGGGCTTCACCAGATGAATTTCGACATTACCGGCGGCGAGCGGCGTTGCGCTCGCGAGCGCGTCGGCGACGCGGTCGAGCCGCAGCAGCGCCAGACCACGGCCGTCATGCGCTGAGCCCATCATGCCGACCGGCTTGTCGCCCGCCGTCACCGGCAGGCCCGCCACCGGCGCGACGTCGAACACGATCGGCACCACGCGATTGCGCGCGCTGTTGCGATGTTCGACCCGCGACACGACTTCCTGGCCGATGTAACAGCCTTTGCCGAAATCAACGCCACTGAGTTGATCCATATCGGCTTCGTGCGGATAGGTGTCGCCATAGATAAAGTCGTTGCCGCCGCGCGGCACTCCGAGGTCGATGCGGTGCGCGTCGTAGATGTCGTCCGCGACCAGGCTGGCGCCGAGATCGGCGGCGGCTTCCGCCACTTGCTGCGGCGGCAGCATGACGCGGACGCCGAGCGTCGGCAGCCGTGGATCGGCGTAGCTAAGGCCGTAGTCGCTCGCGGCAGGTTCGCCTCCCCAGACCGCCATGTCGCCACGCGCGTCCGTCAGGTCCTCGATCGTCACCTTGGCGCGGAGTTTGTAGAACTTAAGTTTTTCCGCCAGCATTGGCGCCAGTGCGCGGGGGCAGTCGAGAAAGAACCCGCCGCCGTCCTCGCCCGGGGCTTCAGTGATGAGGAAATCGACGACGATTTTGCCCTGCGGCGTCAGCAAAGCGGCGAATTGGGCCGCGCCCGGCGCCACTTTGCCGATATCGTTGGTGGCGAGCCCATTGAGGAAGTGCCGGGCGTCGTCGCCGGCGACCTTGACGACGCCCCGTTCGGGAAGCAGCGCGGCCTGCATGTGAATTGGTTGGGCATTCATAGCTAGTCTCTTGCCAGAACTCGCGGCGAAACGTAAGCGCTGTCCGGAAAGCCTCAAGGCCCCATTCGAGCCCATTTAGAGCCGCTTTAACATGGCTGAGACCTACGATTTGATCCTCAAAAGCGGCACGGTCGTCAACCAGGACGGCGAGGGCGCGCGCGATCTCGGCATCCGTGACGGCCGCTTTGCCGCCATCGGCGATCTGTCGCGGGCGTCCGCTGGCGAAATGATCGACTGCAAAGGCCTACATCTGCTTCCCGGCGTCATCGACACTCACACCCATATGCGCGAGCCGGGCCTCACGCATAAGGAGGATCTGGAGAGCGGTTCTCGGGGCGCCGTGCTCGGCGGCGTCACCGCCGTGTTCGAAATGCCGAACACCGATCCGCCGACCATCGACGCCGCGGCGATTGCCGACAAGGTCAGGCGCGGCCACCACCGCATGCATTGCGACTTTGCGTTCTACGTCGGCGCGACGCGCGAGAACACCAAGGATCTCGGCGAACTGGAAATGCTGCCGGGCGTCGCCGGCGTCAAAGTGTTCATGGGATCGTCGACCGGCTCGTTGCTGATCGAAGACGACGAGGGCGTGCGCAATGTGCTCAAGGCGATCCGCCGCCGCGCCGCGTTCCATTCCGAAGACGAGTACCGCTTGCGTGACCGCATGGGCGAGCGCATCGACGGCGATCCGCGCTCGCATCCGATCTGGCGCGACGCCACGGCGGCCCTGATGTGTACGCAACGGCTGATCGCACTGGCGCACGAGACCGGCAAGCGTGTCCATGTGCTGCACGTCACCAGCCGCGACGAAATGGAGTTCCTGGCCGGCCACAAGGACGTCGCTTCCGCCGAGTGCACGCCGCATCATCTGACGATGGCCGCGCCCGAGGCTTATGAGAAACACGGCGTCTATGCCCAGATCAATCCGCCGATCCGCGACGCTTCCCATCGCGAAGGACTGTGGCGCGGCATCGCCCAGGGCGTGGTGGATACGTTGGGTTCGGATCACTCGCCGCATACCCGCGAAGAAAAATCGCAGCCTTATCCGAAATCCCACTCCGGTATCACCGGGGTGCAGACTTATGTTCCGATCATGCTCGACCATGTGAACGCCGGGCGCTTGAGTCTGCAGCGCTTTGTCGATCTGTCCAGCGCCGGCCCGGCGCGCATCTTCGGCATGGCGAACAAGGGCCGCATTGCGGTGGGCTATGACGCCGACGTGACCGCAGTCGATCTCAAGCGCCGTGAAACCATCACTAACAGTTGGATCGCCTCGCGCGCCGGCTGGACGACTTATGACGGCGTTACCGTTACAGGCTGGCCGGTCGGCACGCTGGTGCGCGGGCACAAGGCGATGTGGGATGGCAAACTTGTTGCAACAGGGCAGGGCGAGCCGGTAAGGTTCCTCGAAGCACTGGGGAACTTTTGATCGGTTCCACCCTGGAGTTGTCCCCAAGCTTGTCACGCAAGTCTGCTCTGTAGAATTGCAAACCTCACGCGACCGTCTATCAACGGTAACTGAGCACCCCTGCTGCGGTCGATCTTTACCGGGCGAGGGGTCGAGTAGGATGGATGGCTGGGGGCTCCGTTTCGATTCGGATCTTGGTGATCGCGGCTGCGCTGCCGGATCATTACCTGTGGCGTGACGCCGCCGCGAAGGCCGCTGTGCCGATCGACCTGGAAATTCTTGAAGTCGCGCCGGCCGCGTCCTTGCTCGCCAGAACGCGCGCGGATATCTGTCTGCTGGACGCAGAATTGTCTGACGCGCAAAAGGCAATCCTGATCAAAGCGGCGCGCACGGCCCACGCGTCGACGTTGATTTTCGTCATCGGTCCGAAGGATTCGCCGAGGCCGCCGGGCGTCGATGGACTGTTGTTGAAACCGGAAGACCAAGGCCAAGCCGACAAGCAACTTGAGTTGTGCGTCCGAGCCAGGATCCCGACCCGCGTTCTGATTGTCGATGATTCCAGCACCATGCGCAGCATCGTGCGCAAGATCCTGCAGGCCAGCCATTTCGCCTTTGAGATTCACGATGCGACCGAAGGCAATGCCGCGCTCGAACTTGTGCGCAACAAGAAATTCGGAATTATTTTCCTCGATTACAACATGCCCGGCCTGAACGGCTTCGAGACCTTGTCGGAAATCAAGCGTCTCAATCCCGCGGTGGCGGTGGTGATGATGACATCGACGCTGGATGCCGGTTTGGCCGGCCGCGCGAAGGCCGCCGGCGCGCTCGCGTTTCTCAAGAAGCCGTTTTATCCGGCCGACATCGACGAGACGCTGGAGCGTTATTACGGATTGAACAACGCGCAGCAGATCTACGTCTGACGGACGCGGCTATTGGCGCTTCTGCTGCTCGAGGGAAAATTCGCCGTTGCGGATGCGCGATCCCAGGCCTTCGGTGAAGGTTGCCGCGGCTTCTTCGCCGTAGGTGGTGACGAATTCGGCGAGCGCCGCGAACAGGCCGGCCTGCGCCAGGCAGTCGCCGTCGATGCCGTCGAGCTTGGCCTCGGCCCATGCCTCATGCAGATAGCCCAAGGCCACGCGCTTCTGCTCGTGATCCGGAACCGGCTCGCGCGTATGGGTGGATCGGCTCGCTGTCGTCATTGTCACCTTCGTCCCCGGGCGCCCACCGATGGACGCCAGTCCTTAAGTCCCGATAGCGACGTTAGCATGCGCGCGGCGCGCACCAAGCCGGGACGTAAAGGAAAGGTTAATAACGGTGATTCTAGTTGGCGTATCTAGCCGTGATTTCACGAGCTATTTTGGCGCCTTCGTCAAGATAACGGCGAATCGCGATATTGGCGGCCGGCGTGCACGTACGATAAGTCTGTTGAAAACCCCGGTAACCACGATTGAAGCTGGCCACGATCAGCTTGCGCCGGTCGCCATTGGGCGCTTCGGCGTCGATCAGGCTCTGCATCTCGTTGCGCCATTTCTGGCCTTCGTTGGGTCCGCAGACGCCACGCAGATATTGCAGCGAACCGAGAATTTCGGCGAGCCGTTGCAGGTCGGTGTCGAACGGCGCCGCGTCGCCTTCCGCCGCGCGCACCGGCAGCGTCAGGCAGAGCAGGATCGAAGCGATGGCAATGAACGTCTTCACGGATTTTGGTCCAGCCTGGTCCTGCTTGATATGCCCGCGCTGTACGGCAATCGCAAGGCAGTCCGCTCAGGCCTTCGCCAGCAGCGCTTGTGCGGCCGTGACGATTTCGGCCAGGCCATCGGTGGTACGCAGGCCGGCGATCTCGGACGGATCGAGCCAGCGGGCGTCGTCAAGTTCCTCGTTCAGCACGGGCTCGCCCGAGATCCAGCGCGCCGCGAAGCACATGATGACGAAGTGGCGTTCGACGCGGCCTTGCGAGTCGCGCATCACCGCTTCGCGATGCCCGGCCAGCGACAGCACCTCGATCTCCAGCGCGGTTTCCTCGCGCACCTCGCGCGCCGCCGCTTCGCTCAAAAGTTCGCCGGCTTCGACGACGCCGCCGGGCATGGTGTAGAGATTGAACGCCGGCTTGCGCGCGCGGCGCACGACCAGCACTTTGCCGTCGCGAAAGATCGCGGCGCTGACGGCGAGAAACGGGCGCGTCGGATACGTTCGAATATCGTTCATGGATCGTCTTTAGTTTCGAGATCGCGCTAGCGCTTCATCAATCCGTCGATCAAAATCTGCCGCGTTTCGGCATCGTGCATGCCGGCTTCGCTTTCGCCGTTGATGACCGCGCCGGCGCGCGCCACCAGCGGCCTCAACAAGAAGGCCGCCTGACCGGCCAGCGCCGCGGTCGCTTCAGGCGGCATGTTCGTTTTCATCGCAGCGCCGGTCGCCTTTAGCACGGCGGTCATTGTGCCGGCCAGCGTATCCAGACAATCGCGCAGCGCCGGATCGGCGGTCTCGTAAGCCGCGATCGCCATGTCGCGGGCCTTGAAGCACGATGCGGCGAAATGGTCGCGATAACTCATCGGCTGCCAGGCCAGAAAGTCATCGACGCAGTCGGTGCTGTCCGCCAGCATCTCGAGCAGCATGATGGCTTCGTTGAAGTGGTTGAGGTAGTCGGTCGCCAGGCCGGTCGCTGGATTGATATTGGCGTCGGCAAGCCGAGACGCGAATTCTGCCGCTTGCGCCGGCGCGGCAAGATGCTGATATTTCATGAGGGGTCGGCCGAATCCACGGCGGGCAGTGTGATTTCAGCCGGTTAAGGCGCGCTTAAGCCCAAAGCGGATCGGATGCTCGAATTATGTGCGGCCGTTATGCCCTCACGGCGACCCCAGAGGTCCTCCGAGCCCTGCTCGGCTATCCGGAAATGCCCAACTTTCCGCCGCGCTACAACGTGGCGCCGACCCAGCCGATCGCCATTGTGCGGCTGGTCAATCGCGAGCGTCATTTCGCGCTGGTGCGCTGGGGCCTGCTGCCGTCCTGGGTGAAAGACCCCAAGGCCTTCGCGCTGTTGATCAACGCCCGCGGCGAGACCGTCAGCGACAAGCCGGCCTACAAGGCGGCGATGAAGCGGCGTCGTTGCCTGATCCCCGCCGATGGTTTCTATGAATGGAAAGCGGTCGGCACACACAAGCAGCCTTATTTCATTCGCGCGAAATCCGGTGCGCCGCTGGCTCTGGCCGGACTGTGGGAGACCTGGATCGGACCGAACGGCGAAGAGTTGGAGACCGCCGTCATCGTCACGACAGCCGGGAACCGGATGCTGTCCACGATCCATGACCGCATGCCGGTCATCATCGCGCCAGAGCAATTCGATCTCTGGCTCGACAACCGCAACGAGGATACCGGCGCCGCCGCGGCGCTGATCCGCCCGGCGCCAGACGATCTGCTGGAGGCCATCGCGGTTTCGGCCGAGGTCAACCGTGTCGCCAACGACAATCCGAAGCTGATCGAGCGGGTGGACGAAATCGCCGTCCAACCGAAGCCAGCGCCGAAGCCGAGACGTCCCGCGCCGTCCAAGAAGCCCGACGGGCAGGGCATGTTGTTTTAATCGCTACGGCGTCGGCGGCCGGCCATCGAGCCATTTGGCGAACACCGTTCGCGGCTGATCGAAATAGCCGAGCGCGCGATAGAAAGCATGAACGGCCACGTTGTCCTCGCGCACCATCAGCATGACTTTTTCGATGCCGCGCGCCGCCAGCCAGCGTTCCGCCGCCGCGGTGATGGCGCGGCCATGGCCGAGGCCCTGCTTTTGCGGATCGACCGCGAGATAATAGAACCAGCCGCGGTGGCCGTCGTGGCCGACCATCACCGTGGCGACGATGCCGTCGTCATCGCGGCCAGCCAGCACCGCCGCGTTCGGGCTGCGCCGCGCCAGCGCGATGTCGGCGCGCGGATCGTTCCACGGCCGTGTCAGACCGCAGCGGGTCCAGAGCGCCACGACGGTTTCAACGTCACCTTCGGCGGCTTCGGCGATTGCCAGAGGCTTGGCAGCGGTCACAGCACCTTGCCGGGATTGAGGATGCCGTTGGGGTCGAGCAGCCGCTTGATGCCATGCATCAAATCGAGCGCGACCGGGTCTTTGTAAATGTGCAGGATGTCGCGCTTCATGACGCCGACGCCGTGCTCGGCCGATATCGAGCCGTTGTATTTCTTGAC
This sequence comes from uncultured Hyphomicrobiales bacterium, assembly GCA_903891395.1. Taxonomy (GTDB): domain Bacteria; phylum Pseudomonadota; class Alphaproteobacteria; order Rhizobiales; family Xanthobacteraceae; genus Pseudolabrys. The sequence continues at coordinate 8,076 of CAITEM010000266.1, forward strand.
GACGCCGAACACGACCTGGTTGACGTCGTCCCAGCGGTTCAGGAACTCCTGCCGCGTCATGCCGGGCGGCTGCATCGCGTTGTAGTGGATGTTGCCG
>CAITEM010000267.1 GCA_903891395.1 uncultured Hyphomicrobiales bacterium
AGCTTGTCGCGTTTGCGCGAGGTCGCCGAAATCGTCATGGCAAAGCCGTTGTCGATCAGACGGGCGATCTTGCCTTCGAGCCGGCCCAGATGATCGACATAGGCGATGACGCGCTCGCCCGGAACGCCCGTCACCGGCGCCACGACCGCCATGCCGCCGGGCGACATATCGATGACCTGGCACGGGTATTCACGCCGGTCGGCCAGCATATAGCGGCCGAGCAGGTTGACCTTGACGCGCTGATGGCGGCGGCGTTCTTCGGACCGCGGCACTATTCTTGGTTTGATCAGTGGCATTGCCATGGCGATTGGCGTTTGGGACGCATGTCCCGCAGCCGATAAACCCTAGGTGCCTATCCTTAATGGTCCGTTAGCCGGTGCGCTTGCCGGAAGTCTCTTCCAGCCCGCCGCTGTAGACGACAAAACCATGTCGCAGCCGGACAGTCTCCACGGCACGCGGAAAATCCGGCGCGATCGAGGCTTCCATTTCCGCGCCGATGTGGCGCAGGCTGCCAAGCTCGAGTTCGACGAGCGGCTTTTCGCCCAGCCAATACGGCGCGACCAACGGCGTCAGCACGCCGAGGGCGCGAACGCGGGCGTGACCGATATGCGCCAGCGGCAGCAGCAGGAATTCCAGATCGACCGTCGCGCCATCGGCGGCGTGTCCGGTGACGCCGGCGACAGCGCCGACCGCTTCGTCGTTGACGACCGTCATCAAATCGTCGATCTGCTTGCGGCTGGTCTCGCTCCACAGCGCGTGAAACTCTTCGCCTTTGATCTCGCGGCAAAATAGAGCGCAGACCCGCGTGCCGGCGAGGCGAAATCGCGATTGATCGACGAAATCGGCGGCCAGCATGAAGGTGTCGCCCAGCGCATGCCGAATGGCGCCCGGATCGATCTCGCCGCGCTCGGGCGCCGGCCGAGTGCCGCGCTTTTCATTCCAATAGTCGTACACCGTGCGGGTCGAAGGATGTTTCATGGCCGCCACCTGTTCCGTCGCGAGACGGTGCCGGCGTCTGGATGTCCCCGGTCGGGACAACCGCGCCGGCTTTTCGCCGCGACGTGCCATACGGAGCAGGCGACATGCCGTGGGACCTGGCGGGGCCGGAAGACCGCCCGTTAGTGTTAAAACCGCGACTTGCGGTGGCCTAGGCAAGCGGCTAACTGGGCCTTCAACCGGAACCTCAATGTGAAACGCGAGCCGCTGTTCAATATCCCGCCGGTCATCATCACGCTGCTGGTGGGACTGGCGCTGATCCACGCCGTTCGCACATTGTTGCTGAGCGACGACCAGAACATCGAAATCCTGCTCGAATTCGCGTTCATTCCGGCGCGCTATGACGCGTCGGTGGTGCCGGGTGGCGCTGTGCCGGGCGGCTTCGGCGCGGAAGTGTGGAGCTTCGTCACTTACTCCTTGCTGCACGCCGACTGGACGCATTTGATCGTCAATTCGGTTTGGCTTTTGCCGTTCGGCAGCGCGCTGGCGCGCCGTTTCGGCGCGTTACGTTTTTTGGCGTTTTTTGCCGTCACGGCGGCGGCCGGTGCGGCCATGCATCTGGCGACCAATGCCGGTTCGCCGCTTCCCGTGATCGGCGCATCAGCGTCGATCTCCGGCATGATGGCGGCGGCGATGCGCTTTGCCTTCCAGCGCGGCGGCCCGCTCAACATGCTGCGCGGCGAAGACGAGCAGAACTATCGCGTGCCCGCGATCCCACTGGTCGGTGTGTTGAGCGATGCGCGCGTGCTGATCTTTCTCGGCGTCTGGTTTGCCATCAACATTTTGTTCGGCGTCGGCTCGCTGCCGATTACCGGTGCCGATCAGACGGTGGCGTGGCAGGCGCATATCGGCGGCTTTCTTGCCGGCTTGTTGCTGTTTTCCTGGTTCGATCCGCCGGGCGACACTTTGCCCCCGGCAAAGTCGCCGCCGTCGCAACCCGAACACGATGACTTTGGTGCAACGCGGCATTAGCTACCGCCGCGGCCGCGCACAGGCATGCCACGATTGTTCTTGACGGAACCATGCCGTCGGCAGGATCGTTGATCCTATACTTTTGTAGTGGGCCCGGAATCGCGGGTCGTCCCCGCAGCCGGGCGCGTTTCTCGTCTCGCTTGATGATGTCCGGATTTTGCCGGGCTCAAGCGCCAGGGAGGGCTGCAATGAACGTCAAGTCAATCTTGGCCGCCAAAGGCGGCGAAATCGTCTGCATCGAACCGACCGCGGATCTCGCGGCCGCGACTCAATTGCTGAGTGCCAATCGTATCGGCGCGGTGTTGATCAAAGGCGCCGGCGGCCATATCGCCGGCATCCTGTCGGAACGTGACATCGTGCGGGCGCTATCCGCGCACGGCGCCGCGGCTTTGTCTCTGCCGGTCGGGCAGGTGATGACACGCGAAGTCACGACCTGCGGCGAGGAAGAAAATATCGCCGCCATCATGGAGCGCATGACGACGGGAAAATTCCGTCATATGCCGGTGGTCAGCAAGGGCAAGCTGGTTGGGCTGATCTCGATCGGCGACGTCGTCAAGCAGCGGGTCGATGAGATCGAACACGAATCCGAGGCGCTGCGCGATTACATCCGCACGGCGTGAAATCTATTTGAGGCTTCCGTTCGCGCTGTAGTGCTGAGAAAGCGCAGTGACGGCTTCGGTGATCTGGCCGATCGCTTTTTCCGTCGCCTCGACGCCGATCTCGATGGCTTCGGCGGCGCGGTGGAAATCGAACATGCCGACATTGCCGAGCCGCGGGCTGATCAGCACGTCGGCCGGGTCGCCGGCCAAACGCGCGCGCGTGATGCGGTCCTGCATGACGTTGAAGGCTTCCACCATCACCGTCGGAATTCCCGGACTGCCGTTGCGGCCGAGGAATTGGCGGCGCAGCGAACGTTCGCCGCCAAATAGACCGAGAATGCCGTTCGATTTGGGCGGCGTAGAAGCGGGTTCATCGCTTTCGTCTGAACCGTGATTGGCGATGATGGCGCCACGTCCGAACAGATCGGAATTGAGATTGACGGCGATCACGAGCCGCGCGTCGAGCGCGCGAGCCGCGGACACCGGCACCGGATTGACCAGCGCGCCGTCGACCAGCCAGCGGCCGCCGATCATGACCGGCGGGAAGATGCCCGGCAACGCGTACGACGCGCGTAACGCTTCGGCGAGCCGTCCGCGCGTCAGCCAGATCTCGTGCCCGGTGTTGAATTCGGTGGCGATGGCGGCGAACTTGATCGGCAGATCTTCGATGCGCTTGTCGGTGAGGCCTTCGTTCAACGCCGCGGCCAGATGCGTGCCGCGAATGAGACCGGAGCCGGACAGATTGATGTCGAGGTAGCCGAGGATGTTGCGGACGGTGAGTTTGCGCGACCAGTCTTCCAGGCTGTCGAGCTGCTCGGCGGCAAAGCATCCGCCAACGACGGCACCGATCGACGTGCCGACGATAACGTCAGGCACGATGCCATGTTTGACCAAGGTGCGGATCACGCCGATATGGGCAAAGCCACGCGCGGCGCCACCACCCAGCGCTAGCCCGATGCTCGGGCGCGCGGCTGCAGGCTCGTCATGCGGCGTCGCCTCAGTGGCGCGATCGCCACTCCCGCGCATTCGCGAAAACAGACCTTCGAAGACCAATTTAGTTTCCCCTGACCCCGATTTTCGAACTGTGCCGCGTCCCCGGCAAGCAATTCAGCGCGTCATGGTGAAAGCTGGTGGCCTAGCCATATGACCGAACCATGACACCAACCCTGCGCCGGCCGGGTTTCCGGACCGTTAAGTCCCTAGGCCGGGGCGTGTTCGGCGGCAAATCAGGATTGTGGCCGCACCATCGCAAATAGGCTGTCCACCCTTGCGTATTCGTCATAGCCGCAGCGGGCGATCGGCTGCATCGCGGCGGTGTCCAGACGGCCGTTTTTGATGAAGCGGTCGTCGATGTGGACGCCGACGACCTCGCCGAATACCACATGGCAGTCGACCGGCTCGCCTGCGGCGGTCTCCATCGGCACGATCTTGATCAGCCGGCATTCCAGCGCGCAGGGCGAGGCCGCGACCCGCGGCGGCTTGACCACCTGCGACGGCGCAGGCGCCAGACCTGCGCGCTCCATCTCGCTGATCCCGTGGGGCAATGGCGCCGACGTTGCGTTCATGGCGTCGCGCAGATCCCAGGTGGCCAAGTTGCAGACGAATTCGCGGGTCTGCGTGATGTTGGTCACGGAGTCCTTGAAGCCTTCACTGCAAAACATCACGAGATTGGGCCGGCTGCTGACGCCGTTGAAGAACGAGTAGGGCGCCAGATTCACTTCGCCTTTCGAGCTGATGGACGTGATCCACCCGATCGGCCGCGGTGACACGATGGCCTTAAACGGATCGTGCGGCAGCACCGTGTGGTCGCGCTTGTGAGGCTCGTAGAACATCATGCCCTCGATTCTTGAGAGCGCACGATCTGGTCCGAAAACCGCTGCCCATCTTTCGGGATCATGCGCGGGTAAACCGCGTGACGATGGTCTCAAGCGTCGGCCGGTCGCGATCCTCGGGCGGCTTTACCGGATGGCCGATATGAACGAAGCCAGCCATGCGTTCGGTGGCGCCGAGACCAAAGCCGTCGAGCGCGCGCCGGTCATAAGCGTACCATTCGGTCAGCCAGCTCGCGGCGTAGCCCATCGCATGCGCGGCATTGACGAGATTCATGGCGGCAGCGCCGGCGGACAATTCCTGCTCCCATTCCGGGATTTTCCCGTGCGGCGCGGCGCGGCTGACCACCGCGATGACGAGCGGTGCGCGCGCCAGCCGCCGGCGCTCGAATTCGATCTGGTCCGGCGTGGCGTCGGCGCGATTGGCGCGGAAGGCGTCGGCAATAACTTCACCGGCGGCGAGCCGTGCGTCGCCCGTGAAGACGATGAAGCGCCACGGCGTCAGCTTGCCGTGGTCGGGCACCCGTGATGCGATGGTCAGCAAGGTGTCGATTTCAGCGTCGCCCGGTGGCGGGCCGGTCATTTCCATCGGCTTGACCGACCGGCGTGTCTTGAGCAGTTGCAAAGCGTCGGGCATTTTCACCTCGATGAGCGCGGATGTTTGCGCCTAGCATAGCGTTTCAGGGGTGACAAACCGGGCTAGTGGCTTGAAATCGCCGCGATTTGCGTCGAAAACGAACCCGTCATGATGAGCTTGTCCGCAATCGCCGCCACCTTGCGCCGTCTCATGCCGGCGCTGGCCATCGCATTGTCGATGCCCGTTGCCGGGCAGGCGCAAAGCTCGCTGTTTTCCACGCAGCCGTCGACCGGACTGATTGCGCCGGGCACCGGCGGCCCGGCGGGGGCGCCGACGGCCATCGCGCCGCCGAGCGCCATGCCGATGCCGATGGTCCCGGCCGGGCAGTCGGCGCTGACGCTGAGCGCGCGCTTCGGCAAGGACGCGCCTGGTATTGGCGGCGGTCTGACATGGCGGGTCTATACGGCGAAGGCCGAGGCCGACGGCAGTTTCAAACTGGTCAAAGAAGACAAGTCGCCGTCACCGACGCTGGTGATGCCGCCGGGCAATTACATTGTGCATGTCGGCTTTGGCCTGGCCACATCAGTGAAGCCGGTGTCGCTGCGCGGCGCGACCGTGCATGAGGAATTCGATTTACCGGCCGGCGGACTGCGCATGGAGGGCCGCGTCGGCGACGTACGCGTGCCGGCAGGACAGATTTCGTTCGACGTCTACAAAGGCAGCCAGTTCGAGGCCGGCGACCGGCGGCCGATCGCCGAGCACGTCATGACCGGCGAAGTCGTCGTGGTGCCGGAGGGCACGTATTACATCGTCTCGAATTACGGCGACGCCAATTCGGTGGTGCGCTCCGACATTCGCGTGGCCGCGGCCAAGCTGACCGATATTACCGTGACGCATCGCGCCGCCGCCATTACGCTCAAGCTGGTCGGCGACAAAGGCGGCGAAGCGCTCGCCAACACCGCCTGGTCGGTGCTGACGCCAGGCGGCGACGTCATCAAGGAGTCGATCGGCGCCTTTCCCCGCGTCATCCTCGCCGAAGGCGAGTATCGCGCCATTGCGCGCAACGAGGGCAAAGTGTTCGAGCGCGAGTTCAAGGTAGTCACCGGCGTCGACGGCGATGTCGAGGTCCAGGCCCGTTAAGTCGTTGCCGAAAGGCATTCATAATGGAACTTTTTCGCCGCCCAGCCATTGGTACATCAGTATGCAGACTGACATCGTTACCAACGACGCGGCGCTGAAGACTTTCGCCGGCGTCGATCCCACTAATATCGCTATTCTGCTCGATGTGGACGGCACGCTGATCGAACTCGGCCCGTCGCCTTTTGAGGTGCATGTGCCAGATGAGTTGCGGACCACTTTGGCGCGGCTGTACGACATGACGAACGGCGCTCTGGCCTTGGTGAGCGGGCGTCCGATAGCCGATCTCGATCTGTTGTTTGAGCCGTTGAAGCTGCCGGCCATCGGCGGGCACGGCGCGGAAATGCGGCTCGGCGAGCGCGTTTACAACCTGGCGCCGTTTTTGTCGGAAGGCTTTCGCGCCGAATTGGCGACGGCGGCCCTGTTGCGCCCGGGCATCGTCATTGAAGACAAGGGCTATTCGGTCGCGCTGCATTACCGCAAGGTGCCGCAGCACGAAGCTTGGCTGGTGCGGCACATCGCGAAAGTATCAAAGGCCTTTCCTGACGAGCCCAGCGAGGTTCTCGTTGGGAAGATGCTGTTTGAAGTCAAGCGGCCCGCCATCAACAAAGGCGAAAGCGTTCGCTACTTGATGAAGCTTGAGCCCTTCGCCGGCCGCAAGCCGGTCTTCATCGGCGACGATGTCACCGATGAATCGGTTTTCGAAGTGATGCCGGATTTCGGCGGCCTTGGCTTTTCCGTAAGCCGCGAAGTCCGCGGACTTGCCGGCATCTTCAAATGCCCGGCGGACGTGCGGCGCGCGCTGTCGCGCATGGCAAATGGGCAACAGTCTTTGCAGACTGCCTGAGAATTTCTTTCATCGCCGGCTGAACTTCAATCGATTTCGCGCGTTGACGCTCGTGTGGGCTTCCGCACGGGGGATGAGTCTTGTCACGATTGGTCATCGTCTCAAATCGCGTCGGCATTCCGGACGGCACTGCGCGAGCGGGAGGCCTGGAAGTCGCCATTCGCCCGGCGCTGAAGAAAAGCGGCGGCGTCTGGTTCGGCTGGAGCGGCAAAGTCACGGACGACACCCCGGAACCGGCCAAGACGGTGGTCAAGGAGGACGTCGCCTACGTCACGGTCGATCTGCAGAAGGACGACTACGAGGAATTTTACAACGGCTTCGCCAACCGCGTGCTCTGGCCGATTTTACACTACCGGCTCGATCTCGCCGAATTCAACCGCCGCGACCTCAGCGGCTATTTCCGCGTCAACGAGTTCTTTGCCGACAATCTCGCGTCGGTGCTGCGCCCGGACGATGTGATCTGGGTCCACGATTATCATCTGATGCCGCTGGCGCGGGCGCTGCGCGAGCGCGGCCACAAGAACAAAATCGGCTTTTTCATTCATATTCCATTCCCACCACCGGAGTTCCTGACGGCGCTGCCCAACCACGAGCGGCTGATCCCGGCGCTCGGCCATTACGATCTGGTGGGCTTCCAGACTGAAACCGACGCCAACAACTTCTCGCGTTATCTGTCGACCGAGATCAATTTGCGGCGGCTCGGCAATGACAGCTTCGAGTATGACGGCCGCGTCGTGCGCGCCGGCGTCTTTCCTGTCGGTGTCGAAACCGAGGCCTTCGCCAAACTCGCGCGTCGCGCCATGGACACGCCCTTCGTGCGCGACGTCGTCGAGAGCCTGTCCGGCCGCGCCATGATCATCGGCGTCGACCGGCTCGATTACAGCAAGGGCATCCCCGACCGAATGAACGCCTTCGAGCGTTTCCTCACCAATTTTCCCGACTGGCACAACGCTGTCACATATCTGCAGATCACGCCGCGCAGCCGTTCCGACATCCAGGAATATGCCGATATCGCGCGGCAGGTCGGCGAGACGGTGGGCCGCATCAACGGCAATTTCGGCGAGGCGTCCTGGACGCCGCTGCGCTACATTAACAAGGCCCATAGCCGCACCGCGTTGGCCGGGCTCTATCGCGCGGCGCGCGTCGGTCTGGTGACGCCGTTGCGCGACGGCATGAACTTGGTCGCCAAGGAATATGTCGCCGCGCAAGACCCTGACGATCCCGGCGTGCTGGTGCTGTCGCGCTTTGCCGGCGCCGCGCGCGAGTGCACCGCGGCGCTGCTGGTCAACCCTTACGATCACGAAGGCGTTGCCATCGCCATTGATCGTGCCTTGTCGATGTCGCTCAGAGAGCGGCGCCAGCGCCACGCCGTGAATTACAAAGCGCTGCTCCAGAACGATCTCAGCCAATGGGCTGAGCGGTTTCTGGAAACGCTCGACCAGCCGCCGGTGACGGTACGTCAGTCGATCCGGGCAGCCATCTGCCGCTGAACTGTTTTTGGGTAGGACGGTCCGGTCGCTCTGTCACCCATCGGCAATCAATTCACGCCTTTCCATTTGAGCGCGCCTCGGCGACAATCTGGAGAGTCCGGTGCTTCCGGTTGTTGAGAGCTTGAGCGAGGCTGATGGAGTTTCGACCCGGCCCCATGCTGATCGCCGAAGACCGATCGGACCCGATCGTGAATCCGATCGAAGTCGCGCGGCAGGGGCCGACGCCAGCCATGCCGACAGCCGAAGCGATCACTGCGTTGCGAGCCGAACCTCGATTTCGTGAGGCGGTCGCGGCGGTCGCCGCCAACAGTGTCGAGTATTACCGGGGCCGTTGGCTGGCGCATCGGGTCCTTAAAGATCGCGCCCGCTTCGTCATGGCGTCCGTCATGCTCGGCCTGCATTTTAGCCGGCGCGACGACGTTCCGAATTCCGGGCTGACGTCGCGGTCGTTGCGCGAAATATGCGTGGGCGCCGGCCTCTGTAGCGGCGGCCGGGTGGAGGCCGTGCTGCTGATGATGCGCGCCTCCGGCTATCTGGAACGTGTCGAGGATTCAGGCGATCTGCGTGTGCGCCGTTATGTGCCGACGCAGAAGCTGCTCGACTTGAATCGCAACCGCCAGCGGCGCGCGCTGGCCGCCGTGGACATGGTGCGCGGTGGGACGGCTTACGCGGCGCATGTCTGCGACGAAGATGAGCCGGAGCGCTACGGCCGCTTCCTCGTCGCCTTGGGGCGCGGCTACCTTGCCGGCTTTCGCGTCCCCCAATCGGCACCGGCGCTGATCCCGATCATGGACCGCGACGTCGGGTTGCCGATGATGATGTGCATTTTTCTGTCCAGCCCGGAATATGCCGTATTTTGTCCGGAGAAATTGCGCAACGTCAGCGTGGCCGCGCTGGCGCAGCGCTTCAACGTGTCACGTGTCCATGTCCGTTCGGTGATGCGGGCCGCGGAGTCGGCGGGCTTTTTGCTGCGCAACGAGGAAACGGCGCAGGTGAGGGTCCTGCCGCCATTGGTCGAGGCGATGGAAAACTTCTTCGCCAACGGCTTCCTCTTTATCGAATCCGCCGCGAAGATCGTGCTGGCCGAATCCGCCTGACAGGCACGAATGGCGCAGGCGTCGCTTCAGTCGGCTTTGATCGTGAACGTGCGCGGGATGGGGGCTTCCGAGCCTGCGCCGAGCCATCGGTCGAATATCTGGGCGGCTTCGCCCGACGCTTCGATATCCAGCAAGGCTTTGTTCACGGCCTCCTTGAAACGGGGTTCGTCCTTCTTCATGGCGAAGCCGACATTGCGCGACTTCGTGAAGTCGGACAGGAAGACGTAGTCGTCGGGATGTCCGTCCTGCTGCACGATTGCGTGCAACACGCTTTCGTCGGTCGGGAAACGCGTCGACGCTGCCGTCCTTGAGCGCGGCGAAGGCGATGGCGTAGTCGCGCACGTAGACGACGTTCACGGCGGGCTCGGCCTCTTTCAGATTGTCGCCCGCTGTTGAGGTGCTGGCCGACGACGCCTTGCGTCCGGCCAACTGGTGGACCGAAGTGATGCCGCTCGATTTCTTGACGATGACGGCGTGCGGCGTGACGAAATAGATGTAGCTGAAGTCGACGTCGCGCAGCCGCGCCGCCGTGCGCGTCATCGAGGTCGCGACAAAATCGAGCTTGCCTTGCTGGAGCAACGGAATGCGTTCGGCACTCGACAGCGAAACCATCTCGAGCGCGACGCCCAGCCGCTTCGCGACACCGCGCACGATGTCGATATCGTAGCCGGCATTGACGTTGTCGCCCGGCCTCTTGAACGAGAAGGGCGGGGTGGTGTCGCTGACGCCGACAATGAGCTTGCCGCGGGCCTTGACCTCGTCGAGCCGGTCCGCCGCCGCTGGCGTAGCGATCGCGCACACAATCGCCAAAACGGCGCAGACCGTCCGCAGACGCAGCATGTTTCTCTCCCTGTTTTTTTATTGGGCGGAGCATGTCATGAGGGTAGATCGGCAACAAGCAAGACGGCCGCCCCCGTTTCCTGGTTAACACCCTAACCAAACGCCGACTTTGCGCGCGTGAGCGGAGACAATTTGATTGTGTCCCGGCTTCAACTTCAGTACGGGCCGGGTGAATGGCTTATATCACGGCATATAGTTGGGATAATCCCGCCACGCCTGCGGCCATCGCGGCGCTTCGCGACCGCTCCGGTTTTGCGGAAGCGATGCGGCGGTCGGCCCTCGGCCTCACCGAACTGTATCAGGGCGGCTACATTCTGCATGCGCTGATGGACGACCGCGCGCGGCTTATGTTCGGCTACTTTACGCTCTATCTTCACTACACGAGAGATCCGGCGGATCCGGACTCCGGACTGACGCCGGCGCGGATGAAAATTATCTGCCGGGAGCAGGGGATATGCAGCGCCGGCCGGGTGACGGCGATGCTGTCCTTGATGCGCTTAGGCGGCTATCTCGCGCCGGATCGAAGCGTCGGCCGTCGGCGACCGCTTGCTCCGACAGAAAAGCTGCTCGCCATGTTTCGTGCGCGCTGGCGGCTGCATTTCCGCGCCATGGCGCCGTTGATGCCGGATGGCGACGCCATGCTGGCGACGCTTGCCGATCCGGTTTTCAGCCCGTACTTCATTGTCGGCATCTCGGAGCGTTTGCTGGCCGGCTTCCGCTTTCTCACCCACGCGCCGGCGCTCGGGCTCTTTGCCCAGCGCAATGCCGGCATGTTTATCCTGGCGACCCTGCTGACGTCGGGCGAACCGGACGACGCCATGCCGCCGCAGCGCGCGGTACCGATTTCGGTTGCGGCGTTGGCGCGGCGTTTTTCCGTGCCGCGCGCCCACGTGCTCAAGCTCATCGGCGATGCCGCCGCCGCCGGGTTGGTCGCCCCGAGCGGCGATGCCGGCGATCGAGTCGTCATTCAGCCGCCGCTCGCCAACGCCGCGCAGAATTTCTTCGCGGCGATGTATCTGTTCTTCGCCGATTGCGCGCGTGAAGCATGGCGCGAGGCGAACGCCTAGGCGTTCGCCCGCTTCACGTCCGGCGGCACGGCTTCGGCCACCAATGCCTTCAGCGCCTCGTCGAGCGGCATCACCGTTTGCCCTTCGCTGCCGAGGCGGCGGATCGACACCAGCCGTTCGGCGGCTTCCTTCTTGCCGATCACCAAAAGAGCAGGGACCTTGGCGAGCGAGTGCTCGCGCACTTTGTAATTGATCTTCTCGTTGCGCAGGTCGGCATTGACGCGCAGGCCGGCCTTGCGCGCCAAGGCGACGACTTCGCGGCCGTAATCGTCGGCGTCCTGCGTGATGGTGGCGACCACCGCCTGCACCGGCGACAGCCACAGCGGCAGATGCCCCGCGAAATGCTCGAGCAGGATACCGGTGAAGCGTTCCAATGAGCCGCAGATCGCGCGGTGCACCATGACCGGCGTCTTCTTGCTGCTGTCGGCGTCGATGTAGAAAGCCCCGAACCGTTCCGGCAGGTTGAAGTCGACCTGCGTGGTGCCGCATTGCCAGTCGCGGCCTATCGCATCTCGCAAAACATACTCGAACTTCGGGCCGTAGAAGGCGCCTTCGCCGGGATTGACCGCGGTCTTGACGCGGTTGCCCGATTTCGCGGCGATCTGTTCGAGCACTTTCGCCATCACCGCTTCGGCATGATCCCAGGCGGCATCCGTGCCGACGCGCTTTTCCGGACGGGTCGAGAGCTTCACGGTGAGTTCGCCATCGAAACCGAAATCGTCATAGGTCGACAGGATTAGGTCGTTGATCTTGAGGCACTCGTCGGCGAGCTGGTCCTCGGTGCAGAACACATGTGCGTCGTCCTGGGTGAAGCCGCGCACGCGTAACAGACCGTGCATGGCGCCGGAGGCTTCGTAGCGATGCACGACGCCGAATTCGGCGAGGCGGATCGGCAGGTCGCGATAGCTGGTAAGGCCGTGCTTGTAGATCTGCACGTGGCCGGGGCAGTTCATCGGCTTGATGGCGAACCAGCGCTTGTCTTCGGCCTCGTCGCCGGCCGACTGCGCCGCGAACATGCTCTCGCGATACCATTGCCAATGGCCGGACGTCTCCCATAACGACTTGTCGAGCATCTGCGGCGCGTTGACCTCGTCGTAATCGCCGGCCAAGCGGCGGCGCATATAGGCGATGATGGCCTGGAACAGCGTCCAGCCTTTGGCGTGCCAGAACACGACGCCGGGGCCTTCTTCCTGAAAATGAAACAGATCGAGCTCGCGGCCGAGGCGGCGGTGATCGCGCTTCTCGGCTTCTTCCATCTGCTTGAGATAGGCGTCGAGTTCTTCCTGCTTGGCGAAAGCGGTGCCGTAGATACGCGTCAGCATCGGATTGTTGCTGTCGCCGCGCCAATAGGCGCCGGCCACTTTCATCAGCTTGAAGGCGCGCAGCTTGTCGGTGCCGGGCACGTGCGGGCCGCGGCACAGGTCGGTGAAGTTGCCCTGCGTGTAGAGCGAGAGCTCTTCGTTGGCCGGGATCGATTCGATGA
>CAITEM010000268.1 GCA_903891395.1 uncultured Hyphomicrobiales bacterium
CCATGATGTGCAGCGCAATGCCCGCGAGAAAGCCGGTGAGGATCGGAGTCGACAAGAGATCGGCGATCCAGCCCAGCTTCAGAAGGCCGCCTACGACCAGCATCGCAGCGACCAGCAAGGCCAAAGTCACGGCGACTGCTGGATGCGCACCCGAGCCCGAGGCCACAAGGCCGGTGAGCACGGTCGCAAACACCGGCGTGATGGTCGAATCGGCGCCCACGGTCAGGATGCGATTGGCGCCCGCGATCGCAAAGCCCACGCTCGCTCCCACGAAGGCGTAGAGGCCGATCTGCGGCTCGAAGCCGCCGAGCTTGGCGGTCGCCATCTGCTCGGGAACCGTGATTGCCGCCAAGGTTAGTCCGGCCACGAGGTTGCGCAGAAGAGGACCGGTGATCTGACGCTGCAAGAGACCCTTCCTCTATTTGACGTTGAAGTGCCACGCGCCGGTCCAGCCGTCCGGCACACCATCGCGCAGGAATTCCTCGCATCGCTGGATGAAGACCCGCGACGGCCCGTCGTCCGGTCGCAACTCGGTCGCCTGCGTGAAGTGTAGCACCGCTTCGGCGAAACGTTGATCGTCATAGGCGCTTCGTCCCTGCGCCCAGCGCTCCAGGAAGGCGGTCTCCGTCGCATCGGCCTCGAGACCGCGCAGCTCGTAGATCTCCAGGACCTCGGTCGTGCCCACGGCGATGCCGCGATCGACAGGACGCCAGACGAAGCGGGAAGCGGTCGCGCTTGCCACGACGCCGCTCGCCAGGATCGAAGTACCGTAGATTTTGTTCAGCCCCTCGAGGCGCGAGGCGAGGTTCGCAACGGCGCCGACCAGCGTGTAGTTGATGCGCTCGCGGGCGCCGACGTTGCCGACCACCGCCAGCCCCGTGTGCACGCCGATACGCGTGCGGAAGCCCGCTCGCCCCAGCGCCTTCCACTTGTCGGCCAGCAACAGGCTCGCCCGCGACGCTTGCAACGCGGCGTGACAGGCATGGGCAATGTGATCGGCATCGAACTCCGGCGCATTCCAGAACGCCATGACGCTGTCGCCGATATACTTGTCGATCATGCCCTGGTTGCCCGAGATCGCCGATCCCAGCGCCTCGAAGTAGCGCGACAACCGGCTGGTCAGCAGTTCCGGTTCGATCGACTCGCTGATGCGCGAGAAGCTCTCGATGTCGGTGAACATCACCGTCAGCTCGCGGCGCGAGCCGCCGACCGCGGCGCTCTCCGGCGAGCGCATGATCTGGCTGACAAGCCCCTTGGAAACATAGCGTCCGAAGACCTCGAGCGCCTCGCGCATTCGCTCGACTGCGTCCGACAGGCGCGCGATCTCGGTGATGCGGCTACTGATGAGCGTGGTGTCGGAGAAATCGAGGTTGCGGATGCGCTCGGTCTTGACCGAGATGCGGCGAAGCGCGCGGGACAGAGCGAACGACATCGCCAGCACAGCCAGGATGGAGAGCGCCACGGCAACGGCGGCGACCTCCGCCGAACGCTCGATGAGCTTGCGCGAATCGACGGTGAGCTCGGCGATCGGCACGGCGACGGCGATCAGGAACTTCCTGGTCAACAATGGCGTCATCGGCTGGACGATCATCCTGTACGATCGTCCCGCAATCGACGTGTCGCGCTCCAGCCGGCCGCCGGCGGTAATCGCCTCGACAATGGTTCGCCGCAACGCCGTGCGGGCCTCCGCGTCCTGCGGGAAACAGTCGGTGGCGCCCGCTTTGCAGGGATCGGACTCCATGAAGACGTCCGAGCCGGCCGTCGCGGTGATGACGATCGCGTTGGGCGTGATCTTGTATTCGGTCAGCAGCTTCGCCAGCGTTCCCAGGGTGAAGTCGAAGCCGATCACGCCGCCGCCGGCCTGAAGCGGCATCCCGGTAGTGATGCCCGCCTCGCTCGACCAGGCGAAGCGATAGGGCTCGGTCAGGTATGGCGCGTGGGCTTTTTCCGCTCCGACATACCAGGGGCGTTCCCTCGGATCGAACTCGGTCAGCCGCCAACGATCTTCGCCGTCTGCCTGCACGAGGGAAGTGAACCTCCAGCTCTCGCGGCGCATGGGCTCTTCGCCATCGATCACGCGCACGATGATCGCATCCTCGGCCGGCGTCCCATATTCGGCGCGCTGCGCTGCCGAGAAGCCGGCGGTATGGCCAGCGTAGATGAACCTTCCGTCATCATAGCCCACGTAGGCGGCGGACAAGGCAGGGTGCCGCCGGAGCACGGCAACGAGCTGCCGCTCCCGCTCGTCTTCGGCTTCGTAACCGGCCTGGACGCCGAAGATCGGCTCCTCGGCAATCGCCAGGCCGACCGACACGATGGTCCGCATGCCGCCCGTCATGAAGCCTGCGACCGCCTCGTTCAGCGCCGTCAGCCGCTGGTCGACGCCGCGCTGCTCCAGCGAATCGACGCCGCGCCATCCCAGCCACAGCAGCACGCCGGCAAGGGGCGCCACGATCATCGCCATGAGGGCCAGAATCGTGAGGCTGAACGGGATCGACGCGCGCGTTTTCATCGCCTCACCTCGCGGCCGCTGCTCGCGCCGGGGTGAGCGGTATCGGACTGTAGCCCGGCGGATACTTGCTCCAGGCCGTACCGTTCTTCATCGCTGCGCGCCCGACCTGGTAGAGCTTGTTCATGTAATCACGATCGAACGGTTCGCGCAGTTTCTCCGTAAAGCTCGCGGGAATCGCGGCGACGTTGTAGTCGATGTGGTCGCGCTGGGCGATCACGTAGAGCTGGTAAAGATCACCGATGCCTTGAGTACTGATCAGGGTCGAGACGGCGCGCCCGGCAATCTTGATCGCGCTGCGGTCCACCGTCTGAAGGTCGGCACCGGGACGCGAGTTGCGGATCACGTAGAGCCGGCGCTTTCGGCCGATGATCGATTGACGCAGCGATTGCGAAGCGGCATCGCCGGCAAACATTTCCTCGGCGTTGAACGATGGCGGATAGAACACGACCTGAGCCACCGTGCCGCCGTCGACATGCATTTCCTGGAAATGCTCGCCGCCGACATCGAGATCGATCATCACGGGCGGGAACACGCCCGGGATCGAGGCCGAGGCCAGCAGGATCTTGGCGATCAGCTCGCCCGCGTCGGGATTGCCACTGGAGGCGATGCCCCCGATGTTCCACAGCACGCCCACCGGCGCATCGAGGTCGGTGGTGGCGACGCAGAGCAGCCGGCCCTTGTCGGTATGTTCGCGAGCGATGGCGGTCACGACCGTGGAACGAGCAATTCACCGAACGCCAATAGATACGCTTCGTTTAGATGAATATGCGATGCGTTCACCGGTGCCGCCTGGGCATGCTCGATGTCACAAATCCCTTGGAAAGATGAAGGCTTCTCA
>CAITEM010000269.1 GCA_903891395.1 uncultured Hyphomicrobiales bacterium
CCTTCGACCTTGTCGACGGTGCCGACGTGGACGCCATCGGCGCCGATGACTTCCATATGCTCTTTGATATCGTTCATTGAAATTGTCCCTTGTGGACCATGACAACGCGCGAGGCAGAGTTCCGTTCGAAAACGGAGGCGCTTTAAAGCCGCTTCTTTTTGCCCGTTTTCTTGGCCTTTTTGACGCTCTTCTTGGTGCTCTTTTTGGCCGGCTTCGCGCTCTTTTTGCCGAAGATCGCGTTCCAATTGTCTTTATAGGCCTGCGAAACGGGCTTTTGGCCTTCGCCCCGGCTGTAGTTCGAAGGCGCGTCGGGCTTGGCGTCCACCTTCGCCTCGGGCGTCACGTCCGCTTTCACGTCGGGCTTCGCATCGGCCTTCACGACGGCTTTCGGCGCTTTCTCCTTCGCGGGAGACTTCGGAGCGGTCTTCTTGTCGTCGCCGGCCATCGTTCGTCCTCTGCTGTGTCGCTTAAGCTGTCCCAAGCGCCGCCCCGCTTGGCAAGCCCCGAAGGCTCAAACCTTCATGGTTTCCCTTTTGTTAACTTTTTCCCGGCAAACGTAAACAAGCCGGGGGGCGGAGATCATCGTGATGCAATTGAACGAAGAAGCCTGTCCTGTACCCGAGAGCGTTCTCGGGCAGCTCTATCGGGCCAGTCCCCAGGGCCTGCCCGCCCTCATCGACAGCGTGCCGGCATCAACCCGCGCCATGCTGGCGGTCTACTGCTATCGCCGTTCGCATCTGGCCTCGATCGGCCTGGCGATCGCGTCGAGCTGCGATGAGGATGACCTCAATTTCCACGGCGGCAATCTCGGCGCCGACCTGTACACCAAGTCGCGCAACGCGACGGCGGTACCGGAAAGCTCCCGCGGCCAGCGTCAGAAGATCTCGCTGTCGCAAGGGTCGTTGATGCAGGTCATTGCCCAGGATCTGATCTAGCGCGCCATCCGGCGCGCTTTGGCTCACAACGTCTTCTGCTTCTGACCGCAATCCTTGCAGACGAATTCGACGCGCGTCTGCCCCGGCGCCGCGGAAACGCGGTTGGCCGCGCCGCACTTGCCGCATTTGGTCTCGATGCGGGTTTGGCCCTGCTTCACGGAAAGGGCCTTCTTTTCCATGGCCTCGCGGATCAGCCGCTCGGTCTCTTCGCGCATTTCCTGTTTCGACATTGACGTCCTTCTCGCAATCCCTTTGGCCTGTCCGGCTAAACGAACCCCATTTAGCAGAGATTCCGCCGCCTGCTAGCGCCATCAATTGAACTTTTTTGCCTGTTTTGGATTGAGGATGCCGCGCCAAGCCTGCTGAAAAAACGCCACGGGAGGCCTGACATGAACACCGATATATCGGCCGCCGGTCTGCGGCGATGGGCGGTGCAATGCGACAGCCGGGCCAAAGATCCGATGACGACAGGTCCGGAACACGAGCGGCTGATGACGATGAAAGCCGCGCTGCTCGAACTGGCCGCGACCCAAGAGTGGCTGGACGGTCTGAAACCGCCGCTCGACGTCGCAAGCTGAACGGCGTTTCGTGTAGCCCCTTTTAACTAAATCGTCGAAAGCGCTTTGGCCGCAGTGCAGCAGCACCACTGGCCACGAATACGCGCGCGTTATGTCATTCAATCTTATTGTCCCGGTCACCACAGCTCCACCAAAGCGTCGCGCCATCGCCACGGTTGGCGTCTACTCACGGCATTGACGGCGACACCAAGAGGAGGCCTAGACCATGACGATTCATGTACGGACGGCCACGCTTGCTGCCCTTCGCTCCTTTGCGGCGCCCGCGCACTGCCCGCACTGCGGCGACCTGATGGTGGCGCCGCTGATGTCGGAATTCGTCGAGGGTGGTGAAATCCGCCACCATTGGGAATGCGACGCTTGCGGTGAACTCTCCCATACCTCGATCCCGCTCGCCGCTCACTGAACGAAGTCCCGGAATACAGACGCGGACGTGGTGTTGGCCTAAGGTGCTGATGCTACCTCCAGGGAGTATGTCCATGAACACTGCTTTTATGCGCTCCGCGCTGACCGGTCTTGCTTGCGCCGCCGTGCTCATCGTCGCAGGTCCGTCGATGGCGGCATCGACCAATCTGAAGGCCAGCTTGAACGGCAAAACCGAAGTGCCGCCGAACGCCTCGCCGGGTACCGGCGCGGTCACGGCGACCTTTGACGACGACACCAAGAAGCTGACCTGGAAAGGCAGCTACAAGGACCTCACCGGCCCGGCGACCGCGGCGCATTTCCACGGACCCGCCGGCGACGGCAAGAACGCCGCCGTCGCGATCCCGATCGCGCCGAACGGTCCGGAGTTCGAGGGCTCGGCGACACTGACCGATGCGCAGGCTAAGGAAGTGCTGGCCGGCGAGTGGTACGTCAACGTCCATACCGCCGCCAACAAAGGCGGCGAAATCCGCGGCCAGTTGACGAAGTAGACGCGACAATTTGGTGCTGAACGGCCCGCCGGAAAACCGGCGGGCTTTTTTGTCCGCCGCGAATTAGTTACAGAAGCGCCGGGCCTTTTGGTTGCAATCGCAACGTATTATGGTCCCGCGCATCAAACGTGAGCAAAAACGGACCGGCCTCGCGAAAGGCCGCGACCACGAGGCGAGGACACAGCATGGCGAGCGGCAACGGTACAGCGCCCATTCTCATATCCGGCGGCGGCATTGGCGGGCTGGTGGCCGCTTACGCGCTGGCGCAGAAGGGCTTTGCCGTGCGCCTGTTCGAACAGGCCTCGGAATTCCGTGAGGTTGGCGCCGGCATTCAGCTCGGACCGAATATTTTTCGGGCGCTGGAAAAAATCGGCCTCAAGGACGCCGTGCTCGCCGACGCCCACGTCCCGCCATCGCAGGAAATGCGCGACGCCGTGACCGGCAAACTGATCACCAACATTCCGCTCGACGGCAAGTTTCAGGAACGCTTCCGCCAGCCTTACGCGGTGACGCACCGCGCCGACATTCACGCCACCTTTCTCCAGGCTTGCCAGTCCAGCAATCTGATCACGCTGGAAACCAGCCGCCGCGTCGACGGTTACGAAGACCACAGCAACCGCGTCACCGTCACGCTGGAGAACGGCGAACGTGCCGACGGCGCCGCGCTCATCGCCTGCGACGGCATGTGGTCGCAGATCCGCGAGCGCATCGTCGGCGACGGCAAGCCGCGCGTCTCCGGTCACATCGCCTATCGCGGCGTGCTCAAGCGCGAACAGGTGCCGGAGGATCTGTGGCGGCCGGACGTCGTGTTGTGGGCCGGCCCGCGCTGCCACTTCGTGCATTATCCGCTGCGCCGCGGCGAACTGTACAATCTGGTCGCGGTGTTCCACTCCGATCATTACGAGGAAGGCTGGAACACCGAAGGCAGCAAGGAGCTGCTGTGGAAACACTTCCAGGGCCTGCGGCCGGAAGTGCTGCGTCTGCTCGAGCGCATCGAGACCTGGCGGTTGTGGGTGCTGTGCGACCGCGAG
>CAITEM010000270.1 GCA_903891395.1 uncultured Hyphomicrobiales bacterium
ACGACATTCCGTGGAAGGGCGAGGCCGACATCGCGCATGCCGACTTTCTCGCCTGGACCGACAAGGCGACGCCGGTGCCGGGCAACGTCAATCTCGGCGAGGTTCTGGTCTGGCTGCGCGAACATTTGTCGGCCGATACTTTTCTCACCAATGGCGCGGGAAATTTTGCTGGCTGGATTCACCGCTTCTACCGCTTCCGCAAATTCGCCAGCCATGTCGCGCCGACCTCGGGCTCGATGGGTTACGGCTTTCCAGCCGCGCTCGGCGTCAAGACGATCCACCCCGAGCGCACCGTGGTCTGCATCGCCGGCGACGGCGACTTCATGATGACCGGGCAGGATTTCGCCACCGCCGTGCAATATGAATTGCCGGTGATCGTCGTCATCCATGACAACGGCTTGTACGGCACCATCCGCATGCATCAGGAGCGCGATTATCCCGGCCGTCCGGTCGCAACTGCGCTGCGCAATCCGGATTTCGTCGCCTATGCCAAGGCCTTCGGCGGCTTCGGCGTGCGCGTCGACACCACCGCCGATTTTCCGGCGGCCTTCGCCGCCGCGCAGAAGTCCGGCCTGCCGTCGATCATCCATCTCAAGATCGATCCGGAAGGCATTACCCCGACTGCGACGCTGACCGGCATTCGCGAGAAGTCGCTGGCGGCGGGGAAGAAGTAGAAGGCGCCTTTCTGAAAGGCCCCAGACTTGCTATATTAGCGTCATGACCAAGCTGCTTCGTGACGTCATCGACCGTGTCCAGCAGTGGCCTGACGACCGTCAGGACCAGGCCGCTCAGGTCTTGCTCGACCTGGAAGCCCAGCAGGCCAGCCGCAACCGTTTGACACCGGAACAGGTCAAGGAAGTCGAGCGCATTCAGCAGAATGTGCGTTCAGGGTCGGCGGCATTCGCGACCGACGAGCAAATGGCTTCGTTCTGGAAAAAATGCGGCCTATGAGGCTGCGGTATACCGCTGACGCACTTGCTCACCTCCAGAACATATACGATTTTCTCTTTGATCGAAACGCCGCCGCCGCCCGGCGGATTGTGGCCGACATCCGCACCGCCGCCGCCCGTCTTACCGACTTTCCGCATTTGGGCCGGACGGGCGACGTTGCAGGCACCCATGAATGGGTAGTGCGCGGCACGCCGTATCTGATCGTCTACGAAGTCGATGAACCTAACGCCGAAATCCGGGTGCTTGCGGTCTTTCACGGCGCACAGGATTGGCGCGAAAGTCCGTAGCAGCCGATTATGACAACGGCCTTGCTTCTTTCGCGTGAATCATCATTCACTCATTTCATGCCCTATCGTCGTACTGAAAACGTCGTCCGCCGTCTTGCTGAACGAGAACAGACTATTCTCCAGGCCGCTACCGAGATGGCGGCGCAGGGCGGCATGGGTGCCGTACAAATTGCCGACGTCGCCAAGCGCGCCGGCATCGCAGCCGGCACGGTCTACCGCTACTTCCCGTCCAAAACCGATCTGGTCGCCGAACTGGTTGCCGCCGTCGCCGGCCGCGAACTCGACGCGATGAAAGCCGCGGGTGACGCCGCGCCGGGCCCGATGTCGGCGATGGCGGCGTCGATTTCAACCTTCGCCTCGCGCTCATTGGCCGAGCGCAAGCTGGCCTGGGCGGTGATGGGCGAACCGGTCGATGCCGCGGTGGATGCCATGCGGCTCGATTTCCGCCAGTCACTCGCCGCCGAGTTGGAAGGCCGCATTGCCATTGCCATTGCCGGCCGGCATTTGCCGGATCAAGACGCGCGGGTGGCGGCGCCCGCGCTGGTCGGTGCGTTGATGGAAGGACTGCTCGGGCCGTTGGCACCGACCTATGACGATCCCGGCCAGGCGCGCGAAGCGGTGCAGACCGCAACATTGCTGGCGCTGCGCGCGCTCGGCGTCATCGATGCGCGCGCCCGCGGTCTGGTGGCGCAATGCGTGTTGCCGTAGTCGCTCTTACAGCACTGCTTCCGCCGGCACGTCGCTCAACGGCAGCTCGACATGCTTGACGCCGCGTTCGTCCGGGTCGTCGATCGAGTGGAAGCCGAGTTCGCCGCACATCTGCAGCATTGTGACGTTTTCGCCCAGCACCTGGCCGCGCACGGTCTTGAGGCCCTTGTCCTTCGCATAGGCGATCATGTGTTTCATCATCAGCCAGCCTAGACCATGGCCTTTGAGGCGCGTGCGCGTCAGAATAGCGAATTCGCCGTTGTCGCCGCTGGCGTCATCGTGCAAGCGGACGACGCCGAGCATACGGCCGCTTTCCTCCTCGATGGCGATGAAGGCCATCGCCGTCGCCGGATCGTAATGAATGAGTTTGTCGATCAGTTCGGGCGAGACTTCGCGCATCGCGGCGAAGAAGCGCAGCCGCAAATCCTCGCTCGTCACGTCGCTGAGAAAGTCCGGATAGAGCGCCGCATCGGCGACGGCCAGCGGACGGATCAGGACCTTCTCGCCGCTGAGCAATGTAACGTGTCGTACCAGCATGCTTACCCGTCCCGCGTTGTGCACACGC